>CAYHEY010000010.1:0-11365 GCA_964355735.1 Candidatus Woesearchaeota archaeon | reverse complement strand
CGAGATATCCACTCGTGACTGGAGTTCAGACGTGTGCTCTTCCGATCTGAAGAAGATTATGAAGAAGGAGAAGGAGCAACAGACATACCGATGGCATATTTATCTAATTCTGGAAAAATAACTCTTCTTCAGTTAGATGGAAAAATTCGAGCAGAAGAGCTTAAAGAAGCAATGAGAATTGGACAAGAAGCTTGCAAAAAGATTCATGAATGTCAAGTAAAAGCATTAAAGGAGGCAGAATAAAAATGGCATACAAAATAACAAAGAAAAATGTTCTTGAAGAAATAAATGTAGGAAAAAGAATGGATGGAAGAAGTTTATTTGAACATCGACCTATTGAAATTAAATTTAATATTTCAAAAAATGCAGAGGGAAGTGTTTCTGTAAAAATTGGAAAAACAGAAGTAGCAGCAGGTATTAAAATGGGTGTTGCAGAGCCATATACAGACCATGAAAATGAAGGGACAATGATGACAACTATGGAACTCTTGCCTTTATCTAGCCCAAGTTTTGAATATGGACCTCCAAGTATTGAATCTGTTGAAATAGCAAGAATAATTGATAGAGGAATTCGTGAATCAGGTTTTATAGATTTCAAGAAATTATGCATTAAAGAAAGAGAAAAGGTTTGGAGCATATTTATTGATTTGGCTACTATAAATGATGATGGAAATTTGATAGATGCTGGAGCATTAGCTGCTGTTTTAGCTTTACTTGTAGCAAGAAGGCCAGAATATGATGAAGAGACAGATAGCATTAAGTATGGTGAATTTACAGATGAAAAGATTCCTTTAAATCTTGATAAAATGCCTTTAACTTCTACTCTATTTAAAATAGGAGAACATTTTTTCTTAGATCCTACTCGAGAAGAAGAAGATGCTTCTGATGGAAGAATTACAACAGAAGTTTCTAAGCCAGGAAAAGATGAAATGATTAATGCTATGCAAAAAGGCGGAGAGGCTGTTTTTTCAGTTGAGCAAGTTGAAAAAATAGTTGAAGAATCTATTAAATCATTTAAGAAATTACATGCTCTTATTACTATTGAAGTTGAGAAATTTGAAAGTTCAAGAGATAAACCTAAGAAAAAGAAATAAAATGGATCAAGAAGAATTGCGTTTTAGATATAATCAAAAGCAAGCAAGAGTTGAAGCACTAGAGCGAGGATTATTAAGAATGGGCAGATTAAGAGGAAAAGTTCAAGGATATTATGGAATAGTCTCTCAGTTAGCATTACAACTTATAGGAGAAAGAGGGGCTAGAGATGCTTATAGAGAAAGATTAACAGTTAAATAAATTATAAAAAATAAAAATGTTAGAACAACTAGAAAAACAATTCACAAAATATGAAATTGCAAGAATACTTGGAGCTCGCTCATTGCAGATTTCCATGGATGCTCCTTTGCTCTTGAAAATAAGCAAAGAAGAACTTGAATCTTTTAATTATAATCCTATAGAGATTGCAAAACGAGAATTAGTAGCAGAAGTTCTTCGAATTACAGTAAACAAACCTCTTCCAAAGAAAAAAGAAGCAACAATAAAGAAACTTACAAAAGAAGAAATAGAAGCTTTGAGAAGAAGAGAAAAAGAAAAAGAAGAGCTTGAGTTGAAGAAAGAAGGAAAAGAAATCAAAGCTTCTGAAGATAAGGAAGAAGGCGTTGTTGTAGCTGATGAAACAGAACAGGCTAGCGAGATGATGGAGTTAGCTAATCCAGAAGATGAAGTTGAAGAGAGTTCTGGTGCTGGCGAAGAAGAAGGCGTATGATTCTTGAGATTTATATAAAATTTGGTATTCTTATTAAACCTTAAAAATAAGTAGCTCGCTTTAATAATTCATCAATATTAATGTTTGATTGGGGAAGTTATTAATAAAAATTTGTAATTGCGCGAAGCGCTAATTTGAGCGCGTATTCAATTTTTTCTCTAATAGTTTTAATTATAGCTTCTCTGCTATAATAATGCTTAAAAAGGAATAGAATGATTCTTAATTATGTGGACCAAAAGATCATTAGCGAAAAAACTTGTGGAGTATAAGGGTTTTGATATTGATGGAGTATTAACAGAATTGCTTCCATTGGCTTTAGATATTACAGAAAATCCTCGAAGAATGCCTTATGCATATACTGACCGTGATTCTGACCCAATTAGCAAGGTAGAATTTAGACAAATTTCTACAGATAGTTTGCGAGATAGTTTGACTGTTCAAAATTATCATGCTATGTTGAAATATTTAGAAGAGCATTTTAGAAAAAATCCTGAAGAAGTTGAAAGTCAGAGAAAGCAGGGATTTAGATTATCAATAAACTTTTCAAATGAAGGCAGACCTACAAGAGATACAACCAATCTTTTTAGATTGTATACTACTATTCATGATTTGTCTTATTGTTTAAGTTTATCTTTTGGAAGTGATGGGTATAATGCAGTAGCAGGACCATCAAAAATACGTATGCAAGCACGATGCGAAGATTTTTTAGGACCGAATAGAACAGCATTTTTTTAAGATAAATTTTACTGGGAGTATCTCCGATGAGATTTAACTACTTTAAAATTTAACCTAAACTTCCTTGGATTGCCTCCTCTTGCTCGGCAATCTCGCTAAGAATATTAATAATTCCTTATAACTCTTCTAGAGTCTATTTGTAGAGGTGGCGGGTTTAAGCATAATTTCTTTATAAGTATCGGAGATACTGACTTGTCAGTTACATTTTTATATCCCTTTTTCTTGCTATAATCATGTATATAAAAGAGGTAAGAGCGCGAGTCATATTAGATTCTCGCAAAGAAAAGACAATAGAAGTTTCTGTGAATAATTATGCAAGTAGCGCACCTTCTGGAAAATCGCGAGGAAAGCATGAAAAAAAACCTTACTTGAAAAATATTGAGGGAGATGTTAGTTTTTTGAATAATTTTGATAGAAAACTTTTTTCAGAAATTCATGAGTTTTCTGATTTGGAAAAAGTTGAAGATGTCTTGAAAGAAAAAATTGGAGCAAATAGTTTGTTTGCTTTAGAGTCATCGATTTTAAAAGCACTTGCTTTTTCTAAAAATCTTCCTATCTGGAAGATCGCTAATCCAGAACTTGAAGCAAAAGGAGCAAGATTTCCAAGATTATTGAGTAATACTATTGGTGGAGGAGCACATTCGCAGAGTAAAGTAAAACCGGATTTTCAGGAATTTCTTGTCTCTTGCGATAAAAATCCGCGCCTTGGAGAACTCATGAATAGAAAATGCCATGATGAAGCTGGAAAAATTTTGAATAATCTCAGATTAAATAATACTCGAGAAAATGATGAACATGCTTGGGCTAGTGATTTGGATAATGAACGAGTTTTAGAAATTATGAAAGAAATTCAAGAAGATGTTTATGAAGATACTTCTACTCATGTTGATATTGGTTTGGATATTGCTGGCTCTCAGTTTTATAAACCTGCAAGAAAAAAATATTATTATAAAAATAAGAAGAAAATTCTCGGAAGACAAGAACAAATTGATTACATAGTCAGTTTAGCAAGAAAATATAATTTATTTTATATAGAAGATCCTCTTGAGGAAGAAGATTTTTCAGGATACTCTGAGATAAATAAACAGCTTAATGAGCTTGTTATTATTGCAGGAGATGATTTGACTGTTACTAACCTAGAGAGAGTTAGAAAAGCAATAGATATGAAAGCTGTTTCGGGAGTTATTGTAAAGCCAAATCAGACAGGCTCGCTTATTGAAGCAAGAAAAATCGTTGATTTGTGCAGAAAACATGAGATTTACACTATACTTTCTCATAGAAGTGGAGAGACCTATGACTCGATTATTGCAGATTTAGCTTTTGGTTGGCAGTGTGATTTTATTAAGATTCCTGTTGTTGGAGAAGAAAGACTAGTTAAGGTAAATAGATTGAAAGAGATAGAGAATGAGTTGAGAGGATAAAAGTATATTTTCTGATACGATAATTATTATAAATATAGTTTTATGAAGTTTATTATGAATAATGTTGTTCGTATTGAATATCTGGCTGGATTTAATAGATTCTACACAGACGAGCCAAAGGCACATCAATTTTTGATACTTCGTGGACAGGTTGCAATTAATAGACTTCTTAGAGCAGTCATAAAAGAAGTTTATCCAGAAGGGGGTTGGGGGGATGTTACTCTCCAAGCTTGCCTTGGTTCTCCTCGCGCTGTTAGTTTATTTTCTGAATTTGCATCTGCACCATTAACAGTTCTTGCATTTCCTAAAGAAAACATACAAGTAGAGAGATATGAATTAAATCCAGAAGAAGAATTAATGAGCAATATTCATAGAAATTTAGATCCTCTTTCAATTACTAATATAAGGTCTGGTTTTCATCTAAGTCCCAAAAGGACAGACGATTATGTAGATCTTAATATGAGGCGGTCTGCTCCAAATAGAATCTCTGGGGCAATATTGTTTAGACAAAACCCTATAAAAAATCCGCAGTTATATGATGGATTTCAAGATTTTTTGGACTATCATCCAGATTATAGAAAAAATAAAGCAGAACCCATGCCCAGACGAGATTAATGAAATTCACGAAATATTAATAAATGCTCTTGATATTTGGTGTACATGGAAAATATAAGGGCTAAACAGTATCTAAATACCTCTGAAGAGGAAGTAGAGTCAAAGAAATTTAATATTTTTGTTGGAATAAGTCTTGGAAATAAATATTTTACTAAAGATCATATTAGAAGATATATTCTTTGGGCTCTAAAGAATACTAGAAAGAATGTTCTAGTTTTAATTGCGGATAAAAACCACGCGATAAATTACGAAGTTTTCAACGGATATAATTCTGTAAGGGCTTTGAATGTTGCATTACGAAAAGGAGAAGAAGTTAAAGAGTCTGTCCGAAAAATTGTGCGTAACTTACCTAAAGAGGAGCAATCGCGTATTAAGATTTGCTCGTGGGAAGATGCAAGAAAATCTCGATACTACCAAGATAAAATTAAGATTATTTTAAATGAATTTAACCAGAATACCAAATTTCATGATTTTATAGTTCGGATTGTTCAAGAGAGTTTGGGTACAAAAGCAGAGTGGTTAGATTTAAGAGAGTTAGAGAAATTAGCTTTATATGTTCTTGATGAGCTACCAATTCTTCTGAATGGTGTAGAATTTGAAGATGAGCTTTATGACTTACACCCTTATCCAGGACTTTCACTATTAGATGACTTATTAATGGGTTTACAAAATGGAAACTTATTTCCTAAACTAGCAAGAGAATTAGAGATAAAGAATAATATCGCAATAGTTGAAGCTTACGTAAATTAATTTTAAATTGGCTTCTAGAAATCTTTTATTAATTGAATAGAATAAGAGTTTATATTCCCCATGTCTAAAGTGTAATTTTCTCCTGAAAATTCTATTCCATTTATTATACTCTCTCCTTTAGAATAAAATCCGATGGATAACTTTTTTCCGAGAACTCGTTCAGATTCTGAACCAATTTTATCTTCCTCTCCCCAGCGATGGTGCCCCCATTCTCTCTCAAATTCTTTATAGACAAGTCCGAATTTTGTATAGAACTCATTGCCATCTGAATCAACTCCAAAACCAAGATAAGGAGAGAAAGAGAATAAAGAAGGATTAACTTTATCGTATACAAAAGAGCCTTCGCTTTTCGGTCTTTTATCTGAGATTTGTTGTTTAACACTTCTTGTTGTTATGTCATCGATACTGCTATTATTTTCTAATTCTGATAAATCGATTTCTGCTTCTAATCCTGCATACAAATGAGTACCAGAAACATGATGGTCATATTCTAATCCTGCTCCAAATCCATATAAATCAAAACCATTTTCTGCTTTTACCTCTGTTTCTCCATGCAGAAATCTAGAATCATCAGGATGGGGCGAAATTCTTTTTGGTTCTTTTAATTTTACATTACTCCATTTTGGAGCATAAGAAAAAGTTGCTCTAAGATTGCTTTCATCTTCAGAAGAAGGATAAATCTGAGTTTTTGTCCTGCAACCCGTACCTAATCCAATAACTAATGCTAAAACCCAAGGCAGTATTCTTTTCATGATAATTCATAAATTCTGGCATTAAATAGATTTGTATACTCAAGAATATAAAATTCGTATAATTTCCGCCTATAACTTTAGATTTATAGATAAATTTTTTCTTAAAACTTCTTAATAAATTCACCACAATTATCTTTAAAAAGTAACTTTTTCTATTTTTATTATGTTAGAAGGATTTACTGTTATGAGCCCAAGTAGAAGGCTTTTGCCTAGAGAAGATAGCTTTAATGTTAGTGGATACGCTATGGCTGGAGAAAAAATTAATATCCTTGCTGTTGCAGACGGAATTACTAGAGACCCACCTGTCCCTTTTAGCCAAAAAATTCCTAATATAACTACAAGAATTGGTCGGGCATTATATGGCCTGTCTTATTTAGCTTATTGGTTTGGAGATCCTGCCCAAAAATCTGCAGATCATTTCACAAAAGAGTTTGTTGCTCAAATAGAAGCAATTTGCCCTATTCTTGGTGTAAATGAAGAAAGAGTATTTAACGGATTTAGACATGCTAATAATACTGCTAGAGACTTAATCAAAAATAATATAGATTTTCTCTTAAGAGACTATCCTGGTTGTGTTGCTTCTGCTGCTGTAATATCTCGAGATAGGGTTTATTATGCTTCAATAGGAGATTGTGGTGTTGCTGTATTCGATAAAGAAGGAAGAATCAAAGATAAGACTAATCATGGAGGAATTGTAGCAGAAGAGCATATAGATGGATTTAATTTTAGAGAACCGCGTTGGAGAGCTTATTGGAGGACTCATTTTCGAAATAAACCTGAAGCCAAGAGTCCGAGAACAGGCGAGAATTTTAGTTTTGGAGCAATAACAGGAGAGCCAGAAGCCATGCATTATGTTTCTCCTAAGAGTTCTAGTTTTGATAGTGGGGATTTTGTTTTAGCATATACAGACGGAGCAGAAGAAATTCTGTTGCCTGTTAAAGGTCAAGAAAAAACCATTCAAAGAAGATTATCGCTTGTTGAAGATATTATTCGAAGAAGAGATTTTTCTGGCTTAAAGCAGATTCTTCAAGAAGAAGTGAAGTATGAAGCTACTATTGCTTTTAGTTTGAATGAATGATTTTTATAAAAATCATGGAGGCATTATATTGGTCTTATGAGGCGCTTTCGGGATAACACAATCGGAATCAAAATAAGAAGTTTTAAAAACCCTGATTTCTCTTAGATATTATAACTTATCACGTACAGGCTGAAATAAACCCTGATCAACCCGTGAACTTATTATAAATAATTAAGATAAAAAATAAAGAATAAGATTAATGAAACAATAACAATATAAAATGCCAAGACAAAAAAAATTAGAAACAGAAAATTCAGAAGAAGCAATTGTTAGAGAAGCAGCTGAAGAAAAAAAAGAGAAAGAAGCAAAAAAACTCAAACTTGAAGAATTAAAAGAAAAAGCAAGAAAACTTGCTAGCTCTGTTGAAGAAAGTGAGAAAAAGATAAAGCTTAAAGATGAACTTGATAAGTTGGATGTTAAAGAAAATAAAAAAGAAGAGAAAGAAGAAGCAAAAATAGAAGACAGCGAAGAATCAAGCGAAGAAAAACCAAAGAAAAAAAGAGAAAAAAAGAGATTATCGGAAACAGAATTAAGAAGAGTAATGACCGATACAAAAGAAACAATTGTTCCTCTTACAGAGTATATTACCTGCTCTGTTCATTTAGGAACAAAAGTAATAACTCCTGATATGAGAAAATATGTCTATAAAAGAAGAGCAGATGGACTTGCTGTGCTTAATACAAATTTTATAGATGATAAGCTTAGAGAAGCATCAAAGTTTATGAATGTATTTGATCCCCAGGATATATTTATTGTTGGTAAGAGGGAGACAAGCTGGCCTGCAGTAGAGAAATTTTCAGAAATTACTGGAATAAGAGCTTTTACTAAGAAATATCCTGCAGGAATAATAACAAATCTCAGACTTGAGAATTTTTTTGAAGCAAAGCTAGTTGTAATTTGCGATCCTTGGGTAGATAAAAATGCTTTAAATGATGCTTTTAAAATAGGTTTGCCTGTTCTTGGAATATGCGATACTAATAATTATTCTAAAGGTATAGAGCAGGTTATTCCAGCAAATAACAAGTCGAGAAAATCTGTTGGATTAATATTGTTTGTTCTTACTAGAGAATATTTGAAATCTAAAGGTAAATTAAAAGAAGCAAAAGAACTTAATATAGAAGATTTCACAGGAAAACTAGAAGAGCAATCAGAAAAACAGAGTTATTATGATGCAGATAGCAATGTCTCTTCAAAGAATGATGCTGTTAATCCATCAGAGACTGCTGACTTGGGCGTGTGATTTTTGAGATAAATTGTTTGATAAAGCCCGATATTTGGAATTCTATTTACTAGAAAAGAGATGATATTCGGTGGTAATATAAATCCATTAATAATACTGCTATAATCTTACTTGGATTAGCAGTCTTGCTCGAGAAATGCTTGTTTTAGAATTGAAAGTTTATTAATAAAAAACTACAAAATGCTAAGAAAAATTGCATAGAGAATTTATTAAATCTTTTAAAAAAGTAGATTTTTAAACTCCTCTTTGTTGAAACATAACATGATCGGCTTAGGAATAGAATCTACTGCGCATACTTTTGGGATAGGAATTGTTAAAGATGGAAAAGTGATTGCGAATGTTAAAGATATGTATACAACTGAGAAAGGGGGAATAATTCCTGTTGAAAGTGCTAAACATCATGAACGAGTTTTTGAACAACTTTTAGAAAAAGCTTTGAATGAAGCTAAAATTAAAACAGAAGAATTAGATTTTATAAGTTTTTCACAAGGTCCTGGTCTTGCTCCTTGTTTGCTTGTTGGACTGAGAAAAGTTAAAGAACTTTCTAAAAAATTGAATATTCCTGTTGTTCCTGTTAATCATTGTATTGCTCATCTTGAAATAGGAAAATTGACTGGTGCAAGTGATCCTGTTTTGCTTTATGCTTCTGGAGCAAATACACAGATAATTGCTTATGCTTCTGGAAAATATAGGGTATTTGGAGAAACTCTGGATATAGGCGTGGGAAATTTTATAGATACTTTTGCAAGACATTGTGGCTTGGGTTTTCCTGGTGGCCCTAAAATAGCTGAACTTGCTAGTAAATCAGAATTAATTAAAACAAGAGAATTAATAGAACTGCCTTATTCTATAAAAGGCATGGATGTAAGCTTTTCAGGCATACAAACAAAATTAAAACAAATGTTTGATTCAGGCAAATATAAAATTGAAGATTTGTCTTATAGTTTACAAGAACATGTTTTTGCTATGCTTGTTGAAGCAAGCGAGCGAGCTTTAGCTCATGTTGGAAAAAAAGAGCTGTTGCTTGGTGGGGGGGTTGCCTGCAATAAAAGACTGCAGGAGATGGCTAGAATAATGTGCGAAGAAAGAGGATGCAAGTATTTCTGTCCTGAAAATCAGTTTCTTGTTGACAATGCAGGTATGATAGCATTTCTTGGAGAGATTATGTTCAGAAAAAAAGAATTTGTTCAAGCAGAAGATAGTCATAAACTTGACATAATGCCTAGAGAGAGAACAGACGAGGTCGAGGTTAGATGGAAGTAACTCTTTTTTAATATAAATCTTTATAAATAATAAATATCATAAAAGAGTATGCCAGCATTTGCAGTATTACACTATGATTTTAAAGCAGGTTTAAGAAATTCTGTTGTAGATGAAGCTAAACGAAGAGCTGTGTATATTTTTGGAAAAGAAAATGTTCGCTTAGAAGGTTTTGATTATCAGCCATATGCGAATGCTGCAGATGAAGCAAGAGAAGGTGGATCGCTTTCATTATCTACACCTGCTGGAAGATTTACTGGAATAGCTCAAATAAGGGCAGTATTTCCTTTGCCTGAAGAAGTTAGAGATAGAAAGATGGCTGTTGCTTAACTTATTTTTAATTTAAAATTGTCCTTTAATAAAACTCATTAGCGATAATCCTAGGCCTGCTAAGAAAAATAAGAAACCAAACCAATTTGATGTGCCTTTATCTATGTTTATTATTACATTTCCCGTTATGTTTGGAAGTATAAAAAAGAAGCATATACCAAATGATAAAATACTTAATATAACTCCTACTCTTATTCCAATACTGCTTCTTTTATATTTTTTCTTTAATTCTGCTATTTTTTTTGAATCATCCTTATATCCATCTATTGTATCTATATATTGATAGAGTCTTATTGCTTCTTTATAGTTTCCTAGAGATTCCCAGAGTTCTGCTGCTTTTCTATGCTCTCCTTTTGAAGAATACAGCTCTTGAAGAATTTTTCCTATTTTTATTTTAAGCTTGTTATTAATTTCTTCTTTTTTTAAAAGACTGGTTAGATAGTCTATCTTCTTATTTGTGCTTATATCCTCAGATAAATGAGCTTCTATTTCTTCAAGGTTTATTATTTTCTCTTTTGTCATGATTTTATATTATTATAAGAATTTATAAATATTGGCTTTTTATCTTATTAATAGAGCAGTTAATTTAGAGATATTTTGAATCTTTTTGATACAAAAACATTTAAAAAGCACTATAATCATGGATTATTAACCAATGACCTGTTTAGGGAGGCTTAGCTTTTCTTTATGGGTTCTAGGATAAATAAACAAACAAAACAAAATGGCATCTGTATACGAAATAGTTGAGAAGGCAAGAAAGACAGGAAAGATAGAGAAAGGGACTAATGAATCTACAAAAGCTATAGAGAGAGCAACTGCTAAACTTATTGTTTATGCTGCTGATGTTTCTCCTAAAGAAATAGTTCTACATCTTCCCATATTATGCAAAGAGAAAAACATACCTTGTATTGAAGCAGACAGCAAGAAAAAGCTTGGTCTGGCTGCTGGGATAAATGTTGGTTGTTCTTCTGTTGCTGTAATAAATGCTGGAGAAGCAGAAAAAGAACTTTCAGTGCATCTCAAAATGAGAAAATAGGAGATTCTTTTCCTAAAAGAATCTTTTAGCAAGAAAACTCAAGAAAATGGCAGAACAAAAACAACAATCACAATCTAAAGCAGTTTCTATAATTGCAGAAGGAGAAGAAGCTGTTCCTGCAGTAGTAGAAGAATTAGTAGGAAGAACAGGAAAGTTTGGAGAGGTTACACAGGTTAAATGTCGAGTTCTACAAGGTCGAGATAGAGGAAAGATAATGAGAAGAAATGTTAAAGGTCCAATAAGAATAAAAGATATTTTGATGTTAAGAGAAACTCAAATTGAAGCAAGAAGACTTCGACCTAAAATTGGAAGAGGTGGGGGAATATGATTCTAGGAGTAAAAGAACTTGGATTACCAGAAACTCCAGAAAACTCTTCTGGAATAAG
>CAYHEY010000009.1:0-12369 GCA_964355735.1 Candidatus Woesearchaeota archaeon | reverse complement strand
AAAAGTTAATTTTCATATTCACTCTACAATCTCTGATGGAAAACTCAAGCCAGAAGAAGTAATAACAGAAGCCATCAATAATGGTCTAACACATATGTGCTTCACAGATCATTATAAAACGCCTGAAAATCTTGATGCCTCTCAAGAAAAATTCTATTCCGACAATGATTTTCATTCACTTCTAATCCTACAAAAGAAATTTGAAAATAATTTAGATATCTCTCTTGGAGTAGAGCTCGATTGGGTCGCCGGCTATGATTCTTGGTATAAAACCGAATTAGCAAAAAGAAAGTATGATTTTGTTATCGGTTCTGTACATGGTCTGATGAAAGATGGAAAATTTATAAGTTTCTGGGACGATATAACGGAGATAATACAACTGATAAAGTCTCTGGGAGGAAAAAAGAATTATATTAAAGAATACTACAATCAAATCAGATTAATGATAAACTCAGAATTATTTGATTGTCTCGGTCATTTTGATGTAATTAAAATGAATAACAAAGACGATCTTCTTTTTTCAGAAAGTGATTCCTGGTATATAGAAGAAATAATAAAAACTCTTGATCTATTAAAAGAAAAGAGAATGTGTCTTGAAATTAACACAAGAGGAATACTAAAAATGGGCGAAGACAAGCAATATCCGAGTTTATGGATACTCAAAGAAGCAAAAGCAAGAAATATTCCGATAACAATAGGCACAGACTCTCATGATTATGGACAACAAGAGCCCTATCTCACTCAAGCCTACAACATTGCAAAGCAAGCAGGCTACAAAGAGATAGTAATTTTTAAAAAGAGAAAGCCGATAAAACTGACAATTTAATTTTCTCAAAGATAGAAAGATTTAAATAGTAACCTAAATAATGGTTATTATAACCTAAATAATGGTTATTATAACCTAAAAATGAACCTCTTAAAAGTCTTAAAAGAAAATGAAAATGCAAGAAAGATTTTTGGAAAGAGAGAGATTAAAATAATCGAAAAACAACTTTTAGGAGTAAATTTAACTCAGTCTGAGAAAAATAGACTTTCAAGAGATATAAGAAAAAAATTAGAGTTCATTAAGGAGATAAGCTTTTATTCCAAATATTTTAATTTAAAGAAAGGTTCAGAGAATAGGGAGTTGATTAATAAAACTCTAGAGAGTATAAAAAAATCAGAGTCTTTTTCTAACATTAAGAGAATTATATTATTTGGAAGTGGGGCAGAAAGAGAATTAACTTTGCTATCGGATATAGATATTGCAGTTGATTTTGATAGCATAAATAATAAAGATGCCCTAAAATTTTGTTTAGATATAAAGAGAGAATTATCTGAGAGATTGGATATTCAAGTATATAATGTTCTCCCAGAGAAAATAAAGAAAGAAATAGATAAATATGGAAAGATTTTATACATGAGGGACAAAAATGGATGAAGAATAGATATGGCAAAGATTGTAAACCAATTAAAATAAAATAATATAAAAATAAAATATGAATAATAAAAATAATAAGTTTCGTCAAGCAGTCTTCGTAGTAATATATAGAAAAAACAATTTAACTAAAAACTTTGATTTTCTCTTGCTCAAGAGAAAAAAGCACTGGATAGGATGGGAATTCACAAAAGGCGGAGTTGAGTCAAGTGATAAAAATCTTTTTGCAACAGCAAAACGAGAAGTCTATGAAGAATCTAGCTTAAAACCCATAAAAATCAAGAAATTTAATGTTCAAGGAAAATACTTGTATAAAAGAAGACTTCAAGATAGAGCAGAATATATTGGACAAACCTACTCTTTATTTTCTGCTCAAGTCGCCCACAAAAAAGGAAAAATAAAAATAGACAAAAGTGAACATTCTTCTTTCAAGTGGCTCTCATTTGAAAAAGCATATAAAAAACTTCGTTTTTCAAATCAAAAAAGATGTTTGGCTATTGTGAATAAAAGTCTGAAAAATGATAAAAATTAGAAAAGCAGAAATAAAAGATTGCAGACAGGTCTATGAGTTATGCAGAGTTCCCGGTCTAGTTAACCCTTCAGGAGAACCCCCAAAAATCTGGTGGATAGAATCTTTTATTAAAGAAAAACAAATGTTCTATGTTGCAGAAACTAATAAAGATATTATTGGATTTGTCATAGGAGAAAGAACTTGTGGAAATCTAGGTTATTTATGGATGTTAGCAATTAAAAAAGAATTTCAGGGCAAAGGTCTTGGCAAAAAACTTCTAAAACTAGCAGAAAGAGAATGCAGAAGAAGAAAGCTAAAAGCAATTATATGTTATGGATTTGCAAAAAATAATAGGGCTCTTAAATTGCTAAAAAAGCAGAAGTATGAGCAAGGTGAGAAATATTACGAGTTCATAAAATTTTTAAAATCTAACGAATAAGTAAAAGTTATAAACCACAGAAAACAATAATATTTATGCAAGAGCAGAGAGGACTAACAAAAAAAGAGGCAGAGAAAAAACTCCAAGAGTTTGGCTTAAATGAAATAAAAGAAAGTAATGTAAGAACACCAATAAAAATATTCCTGGATCAAATAAAAGGAAACTATATCTTCTTTCTTCTTTTATTTGCAATGATTATCTCTTTTTATCTAAAAGAAGTTTTAACAGGCTATGCAATAGTTCTGGTTCTAGCAATTGTAATTATTGTAGGCTTTATCAACGAATACAGAGCAGACAAAGCAATAAAGGCCTTAAGAGAACTAACAAAACCATATTCTATAGTAATAAGAGAAGGAAAAGAAATCGAGGTACTCTCTTCTGAAATTGTTCCAGGAGACATTATTGTTTTGAGAAATGGCGAGAAGATTCCTGCAGATGCTCTGGTTATAGAGCAGAGAAATCTTCTAGTCAATGAATCTATTTTAACAGGCGAAGCCAAAGAAATCCCAAAACTTGAGTTAAAAGGTAAACAAGAAGAATATGGTGAAGAAAATCTTATCTTTATGGGCACTTTTGTAGTTAATGGTAGATGTCTTGCCAAAGTCATACATACGGGCATGAACACCCAGTTTGGAAAAATCTCCAGTATGATTTCTGGAGCAGAAAAAGAACTTCCTCTAAGACAGAAAGTCAATAAGATAACAAAGACAATGGTGATTATAGCAATAATCTTCTCAATAATAACAGGTTTAATCATCTTGCTTGATGACCCTTCTTCTCAATCACCAGCAAGTATTCTAATAATAATTATAGCTCTCTGCGTATCTGCTTTTCCAGAAGGCCTTCCTCTTGTTCTAATAACAGCATTATCTATTGGCGCTCATCAAATGGCAAAAAAGAATATAATAGTAAATCGACTGTCTGTCATAGAAACTCTTGGAGAAGCAACAGTAATCTGCTCTGATAAAACAGGAACAATAACAACAGGAGAGATGACTGTAAAGAAAATATATTGTGACAATAGCCTCACAGAGGTCTCAGGAGCAGGTTATGAAGCAGTAGGAGATTTTTCTTACAATAATAAAAGAATAGATCCTGGAAAAGATCTTGTTTTAAATAATCTTATAAAAGCCTCTATTATGTGCAATGATGCAAAAATAGAAAGATTAGGAGAAGATAATTTATATAAAGTTCTTGGAAATCCCACAGAAGCTTCTCTTCTAATAATGGCTGCAAAAGCAGGTCAGTTTTCAGAAGACCTTAAATCAGAAAGAGTAGAAGAAATTCCTTTTAATTCAGACAGAAAAATAATGTCTGTCCTCTGCAAATTAAAAGAAGGAAATTATGTCTATACAAAAGGCGCACCAGAAGTACTAATAAAAAAATGTAAATTTATACAAAGACGAGACGGAGCATTTACATTTACTCAAGAGCAAAAAGAGCGCATATTTCAAGAAAATAAAAAAATGACTTCTTCATGTTTAAGAACACTTGCTCTTGCCTACAAAAAAGTTGCTACTTTTTCAAAAGACCATTTTGAGGAAGAATTAGTTTTTCTTGGATTAGTAGCTATAGAAGATCCTCCAAGACCAGAAGTAAAAGAAGCTATTCAAATATGCCTAAAAGCAGGCATAAAAGTAAAAATGATAACAGGGGATAATAAAGAAACAGCTCTTTCAGTAGCAAAAGAAATAGGTTTAAGAGGAAAAGTTCTAGAAGGTTCTCAGATAGATAACTATTCTGATGAAGAATTAAAAGAAATAGTAAATGAGGTAGTAATATTTGCAAGAGTAAGACCAGAACACAAACTAAGAATAGTAAAAGCTCTTAAATCAAATGGAGAGATTGTTGCTATGACAGGAGATGGAGTAAATGATGCTCCTTCTCTAAAAGAAGCACATATTGGAATTGCAATGGGGAAAAATGGTACAGATGTTTCTCGCGCTGTATCAGATCTTACTCTGAGAGATGATAATTTTGCTACAATTACAAGCGCCATAAGAGAAGGAAGAACAATATTCAAAAATATAAGAAAATTTGTTGGTTACCAATTATCCTGCAATTATACTGAGCTCGGTTGTTTATTTATTTCCTCTCTTTTAGCCCCTATTTTAGGCTGGCAAGTGCCTATCCTGCTTGCTATCCAGATATTATTTATGAATCTGGTAACAGACGATATTCCCTCTGTAAGTCTTGCTTTAACACCATCCTCAGCAGACATAATGGAAGAAAAACCAAGAAAAAATAAAAGTATCTTAAATAAAGCTTTAGTCAGATGGCTTGTTTTAGCAGCAATAACAATGACTACATTTACTCTATTTTCCTTTTTTTTAAGTTCAACTATATTAAAAGAAGATATTGTTCATGCAAGAACAATTGCACTAGTGACCCTTATCCTTCTCGAGATAGCCGGCTCATATAATTTTATGTCTTTTAGAAGATTAATCAAGCCAAGTTCTCTTAGAGCAAATAAGCCTCTATTCTATACTGCTATAATCTCTATAGCTGCTACTTTAGTAATCATTTATACCAATCTTAATAAAATGTTTGGCACAACACCCCTAACAAGTTTAGAATGGCTTATACCAATATTATTTGCATTTTTATTCATATTAATATTTAATATAATGAAATATTTCAATAACAAATCCCATTTCTGGGACTTTAATGAATAGAAAGAGAATTATGAGCTTAATCTCATAAATAATCTGCTAATATATTTTATCTAATAACCTAAGTTGCTAAGAATCTCTTTTAAATAAACTCTAAAAATCTTCAATAACAACTACTTATGATAGAAATTATATTCACATTTATTAATAAAAAGTTCAGCAAAATTATGCAAGTCCAATCAATAAGTTCTACTTCTTCGTAACCTTCTCTTCTCTAATTATAAACTTAGCAACAACAAATACAACAACAGCAATTATAAAGAAGTAAATTAAGTCTCCTATAAAAGCTCCTAGCTTGAGCATAATCGGTCCAATTGCAAGAACAGCCTCTTTCCAAGCCCCGCCAGGTATAAATGGAGTTACAATAGGCATTACAATATTATCCACAAGTGACTTTACAGCAGCAGTTGCAGCAAAACCCATTACAAAAGCTATAGCTAATCCGAGTATCTTATATTCTTTCAAAAATTCTTTAAACTCTTGCATTAGCCCCATTTTGATATTAATGGGTATATTTTTGAGTTTATAAAAGTTTTGTACCTTAAATTTTGGCTGTCGCATCATCTTATAAAACTAAACAATTAATAAAACTGCAACTCTGCTCGAATAAGTTCAGTAAGCTTTTCAAATAATATTGAGCTTCATTGGAGATATTCGCCTTAAGCTTAGAAGTTAATAATTCAGCTTATAGAAGAGAAATATGTGAAGCATAGATTCCAAGAAGATTTTTTATTCTATAAAAAAATCTTCTTCAAGTTCGTCTATATGAGCAATAAGATCAGAAGCAGTTATTATTCCAACAAGTTTTCCATTGTCAAGAACAGGAAGTCTTTTTATTTTATTTTTTGACATTAATTCTGCAGCAATATCCAGATCATCATAGGGTGATACTTTTATGACATTTTTAGACATTATAGCAGATATTTTTTTTCCAGAATTTCCAACATTCTCAGCAAGATCTTTCTCTGTTATTATGCCTATAACAGAACTATCTTTAAGAATTATCAGGCTACCTATTTTGCTTTTGGACATTATCCCTGATGCCTCTTTTATAGAAATATCATGATCAACAGCAATAGCTTTATTCATTATCTCTTTTACTAACATGATTACCTCAAGAATTTGAGGTTTTTAAAATGTTGTTTTCTACTTTTTATATTATTTTTACTTCTAACAACCTGGCCTGCTTTTTTCATAGATTATCGAGCAAATTCAACTATAAAAACGTTTTTATACTGGAAGAGTAATATATAATAATGGAATATAATCTAAAGAATAGAGAGATAACTCTTCATAGAATACCTAGTGAACTTGATGAACTTGTCCTCAGATTCACAAGCATCATTGAAAGATATGTAAAATACACTATAATCTCGGGATATATATCTATCTTGCTTGGCAGAGCAAGAGCAACAGAAGATGTAGATTTGTTTATCGAGTTTATTAATTTTGAAAAGTTTAAAGAAATGTATAATAATCTTAAAGAAGAGGGGTTTTGGTGCTTAAATGCAGAAGACCCAAGAGAGATTTTTTCTTTTTTGGAAGAAGGTTTAGCAGTAAGATTTTCTATAGAAGGCAAACCAATCCCAAACTTTGAAGTGAAATTCCCTAAAAGAGAAATAGATAAAGGAACTTTTGAAGATTTTCTCAAAGTTCATATCGGTGGAAAAATAATTATTATCTCTTCTCTAGAGAGGCAAATAGCCTTCAAACGATATTATCTTAAATCTGACAAAGATATAGAAGATGCTATCCACATAGAAGAACTTTTTAAAGAAAAGATTGATTATGAAAAGATTAATAAATTAAGAAGGGTTATAGAAAGTATAAAATAATAACTCTTTTAAAGAACAAAATAAAAAAGACCTAAAAAAAATGCCAAAAGAACAGCAAAAGATAAATATAGATAAAGAAAAAAGAGTTTTTCTCAAACCAGGGAAGACCAATCAAGAGGATAGAATAAACTTTGTTAAATTCTGGGCAAATTATGTTAGAACTCATAGTGATAAAGAATGGAGCAAACAGCAAAACATAATTATCAATTCTCAGATAAGATAAAAATAATATCTAAACCAGCACACATTCTGCTTTAGCAAGAACATTAGGAAACTTAAAATTATCATCTTTTTTAGCTATCTCAATCAGATTATCTTTACAAACAACAGCAAAAGCCACTTTTTTATCTATAATTTTAATTGCTTCTTCAGGATTTATCAACATTTCTTCGAATATTGGTGAGCCATTTTTAAGTTTAGCAACTGCTTCTTGATTAACTTCAACAAGCTCGATAGACTTAGTAATAATCTCTGCAGGAATTATTAGCTTTCTAAGCTCTTTCTCGCTACCTTTCTCATAACCTTCTATAACTTTATCAAATTCTTCTAAGCTAATAAACTCAGCATCTTTATCTGAAAATAAACCTGCCTGATTTCTTCTTAACTCAATCATATGTGCTCCGCCTATATTTTCGCCAAGGTCTGCAACGAGTTTCCTGATATAAGTTCCTGCCTGAACTCTTGCTATAAAACCTGCTTCTCTAGTTTCGCTATTTAATTCAATAAGTTTAAACTCAATAATTTCTCTTTCTCTAACCTGCCTCTTTACTCTAGACTTTCTTGGAGGTAATTGATTTATTATTCCAAGAAAATTATTCATTTCTATTTCAAGTTTCTCTTTTTCTATAGGTTTATGCAGTTTCATTTTTCCTGTATAGACCTTTTCTTTTTGCATAAAATATCCTTGGATTTTACATGCTTTCTCAAGGCAAATAGGAAGAACCCCTGTTACCTGTGGATCAAGTGTTCCAAAATGACCTGCTTTGCTTAATCCTAGCTTTTTTCTAACATGATTGACAACATCAAAACTTGTACATCCGGCAGGCTTATCTATATTAAGTATGCCAAAGCTAATTAGTTCTTTCGTACTTTTGCTTTGCTTCAATTTTTCTATATCTATGTGCATGATAAAATTAAAAATAATATCTTTATATAACTATCTTACATGAAATAATAATGGATAAGACAAAAGAAATAGGTGGTATTGATTTAGTGAAAGCAATAAAAGCAGGAAAAATCTTTATCTACCCTACAGACACAATTTATGGAATTGGGTGCGATGCATCCAATAAAGAAGCAGTAAATAAGATAAGAGAACTAAAAAAGAGAGATGAAAAACCTTTATCTGTTATTGCCCCAAGTTTTGATTGGATAAAGGAGAATTTAATTATAGATGAGGGTCTAGACATAAAAAAATATCTTCCAGGACAATATACAATCATATTGAAGAAAAAAGACCCTTTTTTCTTAAAATGGGTTTCACTAAGTGATAGCCTCGGAATAAGAATTCCAAATCATAAATTTACAAGAGAACTACAAAAATCTGGTGTTCCATTTATAACTACTTCAGTAAATTTAACAGGAGAACCTTTTGCAAGAAAAGTCTCTGAAATTAAACCAGAACTCATAAATAAAGTAGATTATATAATTAAAGCAGCTGATGAAAATAAACTCTCAGGCAAACCCTCTAAACTAATAATAAACGGAGAAGAAATTTTAAGGAGATAAAGAAATATGACTAGAATGTGGATGATTAATCCTAAAAAACTCTGTAGAAATCACCTATTAGGGGAGCATAAAGAGGTTCATCAAGTGGTTGGTAGCATACTAAAAAACAAAAGCATAAAAGGGCACATAGAAAAAGGACAAGTAGAAGTCCATAATATCTTAAAAAGACATGAACAACTTTCCAAAGAGCTAAATAGGAGAGGTTACAATCATAAATCTCCTATTAAAGAATTCAAGTTTTGGAAAGCAGGAAAAATAGATATAAAAGAAAACGAAAAAGAACTTTCTAGAAGATGTAAAGAGTGTAGAAAGTTAATAAAAGGCAAAGAAAAAAGAAAAAATAATCACAAACAAAAAAGACTATGAACTTCGCAATACTCTACTCGAAAAAAGATGAAGCAGGGATAAATATAGCAGAGCAATTAAAGAAACATTTTCTCCCTCAAGTTCCAATTATCGAATTAGATAAAGACAGCATCTATTCTGAGAATATAGATCAGAAAGAAGAAAGAATTCAGAAAGCAGACTTCCTAATCTTTGCAACAAAACATCAGAGCAAAGAAGCAAGAAATACTCTTTCTCTTCATGCTCCTGGCAATTGGAGAAATGCTGATTTTGGAGGAAAAGCAGGAAAAATATGTCAAACAAGCAGTCTAGTCTTAAAATTCTTATTTAAAAAAATGAATGAAAATATAGAAAAATATAATCTTAATTACGAGTTAACTTTAGAATGCACTCATCATGGTCCTTATCTAGAAAAACCCTGCTGTTTCATAGAAATAGGAACAACACAAGAGCAATGGAATGATAAGAAAGCAGCAGAAGTTATAGCAGAAACACTCTCAAGCATTCAGAATTTCAAAGAATGGAAGAACAGAAACAAAGAATTAAGATCCTGCATTGCAATTGGCGGACCACACTATTGCCAAAATTTTAACAAAATTCAGTTAAACTCAAATAAGTATGCAATAAGTCACATAATTCCAGAGTATCAGCTTCCTTTAAATGAATCTATGCTCCAAGAAGCAATAAAAAAGACAAAGGAAAATCCTGATTTAGTCTTAATTGACTGGAAAGGCTGTGGAAACAGCGAGAGCAGACAGAACATAGTGAAGATAATTGAAAAATCTGGTTTAGAACATGAGCGGACAGAAAGAATAGAGAAATAACCCACATCTTTAAAAACATCTTCTTTCTCATATTATTATGGCTAAAACAGAACAAATATCAAAAGAAAAACAAACTAATGAACAAAAGCAAGAAAAGAAAGAACAAGAAATTGATATAGAAAAACTTCCAATGTTAAATGTAGGAACAGTAGGTCACATTGATCATGGAAAAACAACTCTTCTCTATAAATTAACAGGAAAATTTGCAGATACACATTCAGAAGAACTCAAGAGAGGTATAACTATAAAGTTAGGTTATGCTGAAACAATAATAGAAGACCCTATTACAAAACAAAAACGCTATGTCTCTTTTGTTGATGCTCCTGGCCATGAAATGCTTATGGCTACAATGTTAAGTGGAGCAGCGATGCTTGATGCAGCTTTACTAGTAATAGCTGCAAATGAAGGAATAAAACCACAAACACGAGAGCACTTAGTTGCATTAGAAGCCAAAAATGTAAAAAACATAATAATAGTTCAGAATAAAATAGATTTAGTTTCAAAAGAACAGGCTCTAGCAAGTTATAAAGAAATAAAAGAATTTGTTAAAGGAACAATAGCTCAAGATTCTGTAATAATTCCAGTCTCTGCTCAGCAAAACATAAATATAGAAAAAATAAAACAAGAATTGCTTAAGATAAAGATTCCTGATAGAAATCTCTCTGCAAAACCCTTGTTTCTCATAGCAAGAAGTTTTGATATAAATAGACCTGGAACATCAATAGAAAAAATGCATGGCGGAGTAATAGCAGGAGTATTAAAACAAGGAACAATAAAAATAGGAGACGAAATAGAGATAAAACCCGGAATGTATGAAAAAAAAGCTAATCAATTTATCTATGAGTCTATTAAAACAAAAATTGTTTCAATAAGAAGAGGCAATCATTCTATAAATCAGGCTTCTCCTGGTGGAAGTCTAGCAATGGAAACAGAATTAGATAATATCCTAACAAAAACAGATCTTTTATCTGGCTGTGTTGCTTCAAAATCAGGAGAACTTCCTGAAATAGTAAATAAGATAAAGATCAAGTTTAAATTATTCGATAAGGTTTTTGGAACAAAAGAATCTTCAAAGATTGAATATCTTAAACCAAGCGAGCTAATAATGCTCAGTGTTAACACAGCAATAACAGTTGGAATGATAAAAACAATAAATCAAAAGAGTAATGAAGCTGAAATTAATCTAAGAATTCCAATTGTTCCAATAAAAAGTGATAATATTGGTTTAGCAAGAAATATTAATAATCACTGGCGTTTAATCGGGTTTGGCGAACTGGTCTAGTAAAATAATTCTATGCTAATCAAGAATTAACAGCACTTGCATGTTCTTCTGCTAATTTCTCTAAGTTTTCATCGGCTTTTCTTGATAAAAGATATCCTCCAAGCCCTGCAAGAGAAGCAAGATTTGCTTTTGCTTTAAATGCCCAAATAGCTGAAGAGATTTCAGCAAAATTACTACAATAACCCCTTGCATGAGCAATAGCAAAACCCAAAGTTAGAGCATCCCAAGCTACAGCAGCCAAACCACCAACAATCTGCCAAGATTCTATTCTATTTTCTATCTCACTTTCTGTTGAATCAGTGGAAGAATTTGCTCCAGAACCATCTAACCCTCTTTTACTATCATAATCTGATAAAAGAACATAAGGTAGCGCATTAAATGTGGTGGCTACTTGCACTTGAAGTGCTGCAAATGGGCAATTCAAGAATTCTCCATCTTGCCCAAAAATATCTTGGCCAAATTCATACAATTCTCTTCCTATTTCTCTTAATTTAGATTTCATGTTTATAATCTAACTTTTTAGCTTTTAAATATTGTTATAATGAACCATATAAAATCCTTGCTAATAAGTCTTTAAGCAAAGAGAATTAGTTTAATTTACAAAATAGAATCAGTAACAATAAAAACTAATCTAGATTGAAGAGTTTATAAAAAGCTTTAGAAATTAATAGAGACATTTGGTGTGAAATCTATATCCCCTTATCCGCATATAATCTTTATCTGAAAATATTTGTTTATTAACAATCAAAGCCCCTACACTTTTATATCTATCTGCTTCAGTTTTAAGTCTTCTTCTCAATTGTTTAGAAGAATCCATCTCGCTAAGCCATTCTCCTAAAGGAACATAAGTAGCTATTGCAATTAATCTTTTTTCTTTTAAATCTGAAATAGCCCCTAATGCTTTTTGTAAATCTCCTTCTTGAATTCTAACAAAACAAGGAGCAGTATCTTGGACAGGAACCACTATTCCTTCAACTATATATGATCCTCTAAGCCCAAACCCTTGATTCGCTCTGCCATACACAAAACCTCTTCTCATATGTTCTCTAAATTCTACTTCAGGGCATAAAAAATCAGCCATGTTTCTAATAAGATCTACATCATTATCATTTCTAATATTCATATAAAATTATAATTCAATTAGTTTTTAAATATTATCATACTGATCAGACTATTAATTCTACAAACACAAATTAAATGAAGCTCTTCTTGTAAGTCCAAAATTCTCATTAGGGACTCAATATAAATTTATCTCATCTTAAGGGTGTGGGACAAATTAGCCAAATAAGAAGAACAAATTATGCCAGATAGTCCCA
>CAYHEY010000008.1:9276-12958 GCA_964355735.1 Candidatus Woesearchaeota archaeon | reverse complement strand
ACTGCTGGGATTACCGCGGCGGCTGGCACCAGTCTTGCCCACTCCTTATTCGCCAAACTTTTTACATTTGGAAAAAGATTCTCAATGAGAATCACTCTGGCTCGCTCTGTCACGCTTGCGCGCATTGCAAAAGATTCTTAACTGCTGCACCCCGTAGGGCTAGGAATAGTGTCTCAGATTCCTTCTTAGGGCTTCCTCGCTGAAGGCCCTTATGGATCATAGGCTTGGTGGGCATTTACCCCGCCAACTACCTAATCCACCGCAGCCTCATCCTTAGACCAAAGTTTGAGAGATAATTCATTCCAGAGAAAATCTCTTATTCAGTTTTATCCTCAGTTTCCCGAGGGTATTCTGAATCTAAGGGTAGATTAGCAACGTGTTACTAAGCAGTGCGCTCTCTTGCGAGAAACTTGCATGTCTAATTGCAGGCCGGATAGCCGCAGCCGCCAGCAGGATAAACTGGATTTTTCTCTTTAAAATAGATATTGCTATCAAGAAACAACAATATCAAATGAGATTTAAATTTATGAAATACCTTCTTTATAATAATTTATTATCTGATAACAACTTAATGAGATTTTTGCTGTTCAAGATTTGCTTGCTCAACAATTATTCTCTAAAAGAGAGTTATCAAATTTTATTATTTAGAAAAGTATCAATTTACTTTATGATTGCACTTATAGAAAATAATTATATTTTCTATCTAGAAAACAAAAATATCATAAAGAATTTGTTTTCTATATCCTCCTTGACGACTGAAACTAAAATAGTTAGAAATTATATTTCTAATTGTTAAAATTCTTGCGAATTATTAACAGTTCAGAAAAATATTACAACTAATACTCATACATCCTACCTTATTCTTTATGCTCTCTCTTGAAAGCAAAAGATTTTACTAAGGCAATCATTAAAGTTAACATTTTAACAAATACTCTTGTTAAAAAGGGTTTAAAAAGGTTTCTGTTATTTTTTTGGATTTTTGCGAGGTTTTTATCGAGGAAATTGGGTTTTTTGTTTGGTTTTTTTGTGAATTTGAGTTTTAGGGGGTTATTTTCTCACCATAAATATTTGTTTTGGTTCAGAAGTTACTAAAATTGATTCGTAAAATCGGATTATATCTTTAAATTTTTCTTTGACGCTTTCCATTATGGTAAAATATTCCTCATAACTTTTTGTTTCGAACATTATTTCTAAGTCCCAAGAAGCAAAAGTAGTAATTATATTGATAGTATTCTTGAGGTTCTTAACATAATCTATAAATTCTTTTTTCTTCTCTTCTGTTATATTCTTAAAGAATACAAAAGCCTTACATGTAACAAAATCTAACTTATGAGGATTTAGAAGACATTTATAGCCTCTGATTATTCCTTCTTTTTCCATAGATTTCAATCTATAGCTTACAATGTCAATAGAGAGCTTTGCTTCTTTTGAGATATCAACAATACTTTTTCTTGAATTTGGAATTAAAGTATCAAGTATTTTTCTATCTTTTTCATCTAGCTTTATTTGACTTTCTTTTTCTCCAAAATTAAATTCAACGATAGGAGAATTATCAGAATACATCCATCTCCTATTATACTGCAAGTTTTCTCGGCTTATTGAAAGCTCTTTTTCTTGGATAAAATCTCCGAATTTATGCATTATTTTGTCTTGGATAGACATGAACTCTTCTAAACTCTTTGAAGTAGTTCCAAATATTAAATCCCACCTTCCATTACAAGTTCCAAACCAAAAGACCTCTTTATTGTTAAGAAGGTAGTTTATGAGCTTATCGAGATTTTCTTTTGAACAATCGCTTAATCTTAGATAAACTTTGTAAGCTGTTAATCCAAATCTATAAAGTGGGGTTATTGTATGAAATCTTAAGATTACTTTTTCATCAGTTAATTTTTTTAGTCTATAGTGTATTACTTCTTTACTTGTCTTTAGTTTCTTGGCGAGATTTGATAAACTTGCTCTTGAATTTTTGTCTAGCTCAAATAAGAGCTTTTTATCTCTTAGATCTAATTTAAATTCATCATTATTATCCATATATTAACATAGCCGTAAATACTATATAAATCTTCCTTTTTTGTTAAAAATTAGACTAATAAGTTTTAAATAACCCTTCTAGCTAATGATAGTAACTAATAAGTAGTAAATAATAAAATGACAAATAACAAATCAATTTACAACGCATTGAACGGAAACTATGTTGTAGTTGCTACCTCATCTGGAAACTATTGGGGAAGAATGGAGCAAGACAACCATGATACTCTTACTCTTAGACCCAGCATAGTAAATGAACCTCTTTTTAGAGTTAGTGATGAAGGAGCAAAAACTACGCCAAGACTTAGAGTTGAAGATAAACTTCCAACCCTAGTTAATACCCTCGTAGTTCAGTCAGTTCAACCAACAACAGAAGAATATTTTCGAAGTGTTGTTGAAGGGAGGAAAGACGAATAATATGGAGAGAATTGAAGATATGAAATTTCCTTTGAAGGCCAGACACATTCTTACTCCTTTGGAAACTACTGTATACTTAGCTCAAAGACCAGAGCACTACTCTCGAAGAAAAGCTACACCCTATGCAGGAAGAACACAATTTAACGAATATGGAGAAATAATTGGTTTTTGTGGAGTTCAAACTAAACCTAATGAGGATTATGGTTCTCAAAGAAAACAGGAAAAATATCAAAAAGCTCAAGGAGGAAAATTCTAAAATGGCAAACGAAACAAATTCAGGATATGATATGAAAGATACTCTTAGATGGTATGCTAAAAATATTCAAGGACCAATTTTTCAAAAAGATGCTAAGCCTAAAAAGAATTACCCTATTGAAAATCACGAGCTCGCACAAATACATGATTTAGATATTCTGAGGACAATCGGTTTGTTTCCAGAGAATGCAATTGATAGATCTATTTTAGATAAGATAATCTGGGAAAAACCAAAATGGTTTGCAAAAGCAAGTTTAGAAACAGGAATCCCGATTCCGACTATTTATGAATCCGATGCAATTTCTCCAACTGCAATAATTCCTGGAAAAACAAATTATTATTTAGATAAAGATGGAAAATTGCGGGCGTCAATTGAATTATATGGTTTTGGCGGAAATATAGCTAATTGGGAAATTAGAAGAACTGTTCATACAGAAGCACTTGCACATGAATTTGCACACACAATTATTGCTCCTGCTCTTTATGGAGAACAAAAATTAAAATTGCCTAGTGGAGAAATTGTAGAGGGACATGATTTTGTAATGGATATAGGAAGGAAAGCAGAAGCACATACTCCTGTATCAAATTATGCATCAGCATATAGGGCTAAGAATATTCCAAAAGAAGTTTTAGATAATGGCTCTGGAATTATTCCTTATAGATATATAGATGGAGATTTAAAAACAGCAGTAAGCGAGGAACTTGTGGAAACAATTGCTCAAATAGTATTGCCCTTTGCTTTGCATAATGAAAAAGGACTTTCAAAAGAGCAAAATCTTGCGAACAGACTAGATGTTATTAGTGGACTTGAAGCTTTCTTAAATGCAGAGGGGATAAGATGACTAAACAAAGAATTGCTCAAGCAGAATCGCTAATGACTCCAGGACATTTTCAACATGCTGCTAGAATCTATGAAGAGCTTGGAATGAATGATAAATATAAACAAGCTTGTTTTGAATGTTCTAAAGATTGTTTTGAGGTG
>CAYHEY010000008.1:0-9266 GCA_964355735.1 Candidatus Woesearchaeota archaeon | reverse complement strand
GGGCTTATATGCTTTATCAGTCGAATATGCGAATAGGGCAGGAAATAAGAAATTAGGAAAAGCAATTAGAAGCGTTTGCGAAGAAGAAACACTTTACGGGCAATGCAATATGTGTGAAGAAGGTTGTTTGGATACTATAATTGAAGCATTTAATTTTGAAGATAATGTTGCATTAGAAGAAGCATTAAGGCATAGAGGGAGACTTGATTTAGATGATGAAATAAGACCGCCATGCAATCCTGCAACAAAGATGGGTTGCCTTGAGTTAAGAAAGGCTAGTGATTGCACACTAGGTTCTGAAAGAAGAGTTTACGATTGTTTTACTCAAGTTGCGGAGGCAGTAGAATAAAATGGAATTTGATTATAATCTAGCGAGAGCATTTCCAAGAATGGACGATGCCTATAAAGGTATAAAAAATATTGAAATCCCTGGAGAGATGGTAGAATGGCTTAACCCTCCAGAGATAATTGTAGGTTTATGTGGAATTGGAATGTGTAAAGATCACGATGAACATTTAAGAGATTGGGAGGCTTTTGGTTGGGATGATATCGGTGGAACAAAAATATTCAAGAGACCTATTCCTGCTGAAAATTATGAAAACATTGTAAAACGCACATTTGTGGATGTGCCTTATACTTGGTGTCATGATTGGGATAGCTCTTATGTATGTAATCTGAGAAGAAGAGGCAAATTTCTAAAAGAAGAAGATTTAGCATTAAGATTAAGCAGGGTTAGTGAACAAGTAAAGAATCAATTTAGAGAATCGTATCTAAAGCCATATGTTGCTCCAAGTGAATTTCCTATCTGGAAGGGAAGTGAAATTGATAAAATTGAAGAATGGATTAAGAAGAATCCTTACTCAAGAAGAAAAATAGAAAATCTTTTTGTAACAGAGTTAAAGAGAAGGTATGGAAAATGATAGCAAAAAACAAACAATTAAAAATGCCTTTAGCCATAGGTAATTAGAAAAGGAGGAAACATGATAGAATACGCAATAAAAGTAGAAAATTTGAAAAAGGTTTTTGAAGCAAAGCAAAAAGAAGCAGGTCTAAAAGGAAGTCTTAAATCTATTTTTAAACCTCAATTTAAAGAAATAGTTGCAGTAGATGGAATATCTTTTAATATTAAACGAGGAGAACTTGTTGCTTTTATAGGACCAAATGGAGCGGGTAAAAGTACAACAATAAAGATCCTTACAGGAATACTTCATCCTACTTCAGGAAAAGCAAGTGTGTCTGGAAAAATACCTTGGAAAGATAGAAGAAAACTTGCTTATAGCGTCGGCTCTGTATTTGGACAAAAGCCTCAACTTTGGTATCATCTTCCCGCTATAGATACATTTAATCTATTAGGAAAAATTTATGATTTAGATAACAAGGAATATGAAGATAGATTAAATTATCTTGTTAATTTATTTGAAATTAAGGACATTATAAACGTGCCTGTAAGAAAATTATCTCTAGGACAGAGAATGAGATGTGAGATTGTTGGTTCTTTAATTCATAAACCCGATATTATTTTTTTAGACGAGCCAACAATAGGTCTTGATATAATTGCGAAACAAAAAATTAGAGAACTTATAAATGAATTAAATAAAAAAGAAAAAGTAACAATTCTGCTTACCTCTCACGATACGCAGGATATAGAAAAGTTATGCAAAAGAATAATTATAATTAATCATGGTAAGATAGTTTACGATGGAGATGTTGAAAGACTTAAAAATAATTATCTTAAAAATAAAGTAGTGTCTGTAAAGTTTGAAGATACCTTTAAAGGATTAAAATTAGATGGAGTAAAAATAATTTCTTCTGATAATTATTCTGCCGAATTAGAAATAAATACTGAAATAATTTCTATTAAGAAGCTTATTGATTACTTAATAAGTAAATATGAAATTGCTGACATAAACATTTCAGGTACACCTATAGAAGAAGTTATAAGTCAGGTATACTCTCAAAAATGAAAAAGTATATTCAAATAGGAAAAATAAATTTCCTTAATAATATATTTTATTTTAGCGAATTTTTCTTTAAAGCGCTCTTTATATTATTAATACTTTTTATTTTTATTAATATATGGAAAGCAGTTTATGCTGAAAAGACAGTTATAGAAGGTTTTACTATTGCTATGATGATTTGGTATTTCTTGCTTACAGAGTCCATTGTTACCTCTTCTTCAGGATTAGTTAGAGAAGTTAATAGAGAAATTCAAAGCGGAGATATTGCTTATCAGCTGAATAAACCCTATAACTACATACTTTATCATCTATCAAAGAATCTTTCCTATAGAATTCTAGGCGTATCTACTGTATTCCTTATAGGGTCTATCTTAGTATACTTCATGGTTGGCGGAATTAGTTTTAATTTGTTATATCTTCCCTTTATTATAATTACAGTGCTTCTAGCTTTGATACTAGACTTTTTTATGGTTATGGGTATTTCATTATTAGCATTTTGGTTTGAAGATACTAACTCTTTTAAATGGGTTTATGACAAAATAGTTTTTACACTAGGGGGTATGCTTATTCCTTTAGAAATATTTCCTAAATGGCTTGGGAGTATATCAGGAGTCTTGCCATTTAGTTTTGTTGCTTATCATCCTGCAAAATTATTTGTAAACTTTGATTATTTAAGTTTTTTTAAGGTTATAGGAGGCCAATTAGCTTACATAATATTATTTGGATTAATTGCCTTGCTAATTTATAGGATAGCATCCAGGAGGTTAACTATAAATGGGGGTTAAAGGGCTTTTCAGATTTATAGGGCAATATTTTAAGATTAATCTACAGAGCGCTATGGAATATAGAGTTAGCTTTTTTACTCAAGCAGGATTTATGTTCCTTAATGATATTGTCTGGGTTATTTTTTGGGTTATATTTTTCAATAAGTTTCCAGCAATAAATAATTGGGGATTCAGAGATTTAATGGTTTTGTATACAGTTATAACTACTGCTTGGGGTTTAGCAGGAGTATTTTTCGGAAATTTTAGATACCTGGCTGAAGTAATAAAAGAAGGACAGTTAGACTTTTATCTAACCCTACCAAAAGAAGAACTAACCCATATACTTATAAGTAAATCTAAATTTGATGCTTTTGGAGATTTGTTGTTTGGTATAATTCTTGGAATAGTATTTATTCCACTTAATCTTATTCCTTTGGCAATTATACTAATTATTCTCTCTGCATTAATATTATTAGCATTCGCAATTATACTGGGCTCACTTTCTTTTTACATTGGAAGCGCTGTTGAAATAGCAAATCAGGGAACAATGGGAGTATTATCCATAGGAAGTTATCCATTTTCAGCATTCCAGGGTTATAGTAGATTTATTCTTCTTACAATTATTCCTGCTGGATTTATAACAGGAGTTCCTGTAGAATTAATTAAAAACTTTAATTGGGGCTGGTTCTCCTTAATGATTATAGCCTGCATAGTTTTGTGGGCTGTTGCATTAATTATCTTTAAGAAAGGTGTAAAAAGATACGAATCAGGAAATTTAATAAATGTAAGAGTGTAAATTATACTAAAAGATGAAAAGACATAAGATAATCCATACCCTTGTAAAAACAGAAACTAATTTTAATAATATGTCTAAAGAGATTCATACTTTTGAGAAACAAGCAGGTTTTGAGAAGACTTCTTCTAAACAATTAGTAAAATGGCTTAAAGAAGAGATTAAAAATTATGAGGAAGCTAAATCAAAAATAATAAAACAAAATAAATTAATGGACATCTTATGCCTTACTATTCAAATATCAAGAAGAGAAAACATGAATTTAGATAGGGCTTGGATGAGATGGTGGTGGAAAGCTAGAAAATATCTTAAGGAGAAGAGAGGTTAAAATGAAAATCTACCCAAAAAATAAAGAATTGTTCAAGCAATTAATACCATTTGCTCAAAAAACCATTACTATATGCAAAAATAATAAAATTAATCAGGTTATTTATGGCAGTTTTTCTCATTTCTATCACACTCGAGATGAAGATATGAAAGTAAATGATATAGATATAATGATTAAGAACTCTGATTTTCCTAAAGTTATTAAGCTATTAGAAAAAAATAATATTAAGTTCAAGTATTATCCTAAGTGGGAGACCTGCATAGTAAAGCAAGGTAAGTTAAGAGTAGAGATAGATAGTGTTGGATTAGGTTATAAAACAATAAAAGAGAAAACAATTTTTAAAAAGAGTCCTATAGTAGATTTTTATGGGATAAAAGCACAGATCCTGTCTTTAAAAGATTTAGAAGAGATGTATCCTATAGCTTATAAAAGAAGTAAAGATAATAAAACCAAGATTCTTAAGAAAATCAAACATCTTGAGAAATTTTTGGGAAGGAGGTTAAGATGACAGAAAAAGAAAGAAAATTTGGTTTAGGAGTCTTGATACTCTTCTTTAATAAAGATTTTTCTAAAATCTTGCTTCTAAAAAGAAACGAAGAAAAGAGAAAAAGAAATAAGGCTGATTGGGGCCTTGTTGGCGGCAGGGTAGAGTTAGGAGAAAAGTTAGTCGATTCTTGTATTAGGGAATGTAAGGAAGAAATTGGAGTTAATTTAAAACCTAAAGATTTAACTTTTATAGATATTAAAGAGAATCCATTTTTAACAGAGGTACATCATGCAGTTTGGTTTATATATTTTGCAAAGTTGAATGAAAAAGAAAAAATTATCTTAAATGCCGAATCTGATGAGTCTGGTTGGTTTAGTATAGAAAAACTGCCTGAAAGAATGATTGACTCTCCAGAGTCCATAAGAAAATTAGTTCAAAAGGCGAGGAAGATATGAAGATCAAACAAGTAGAAGAAGTAATGAAAAAATATTACCTGGGGGAAAAATGATAAAACTTTCTAAACAAGGGGCAGAGAAAATTGCAAAAGAATACAATCTTGGAATTATAAAATCATTAAAACCATTTTCTGGGGGATGGGTAAATTATAATTATGATTTAGAAACCGAAAGTGGAAGTTATGTTGTGAGAGTTTTGGGTCTTAGCATCACCAAGGACACAAAAAAGAGATTAGCTTCTGAATTTAAGGTTCTCTCTGCACTCCACAAGAATAATTTCCCTTATGCTATTCCTTATCCACTAAAAAATAAGGAAGGGTCATATCTTGCTTCTATTGGTAAAACTATTTTATGGGTATATCCTAAAATAAAGGGCACACATATAAAACATTACGATAATGAAAATATCAAAAGCATAGTGCACTCTTTAGCAACATATCACAAGTATGTTAAAAATATTAAAATAACCAATAATCGAAATATTGATTCTCCAAAAAAGCTACTTGAAAAGTATAGAGAGATGAGAAAACAAAAATCAGATAGTGAACGAAATAAACTTATGCTAAATAATATTGATTTATTTGAAAAATGTTTGAATAAGATGAAGAATATTAATTTTGAGATAAACAAACTTCCAATACATTATGACTTTCATAAGGGTAATCTATTGTTTAATAAAAATAAGGTAATTGGAATATTAGATTTTGAGAGAATGCTTTATGCTCCAAGAATATTAGATATCGCACAATTAATAAAGTGTACCTATGATCATGGAGAAAAGAAATTTATTAATAAAGTTAATTTAATCCTCAACGAATATAATAAGATTAATCCATTAACAAAAAAAGAAAGGGTACAAGTTCTTTTGATGTTAGCTAAAGATAATTGCCGAATGTTTGAAAGATTTTATGTTTTAGCTGGTTCTAATACTTTTAAAGCTGGAAAAGAAGGAGAATTATCCTGCTTAAAATGGACTATTGATGTTCAAAAAAATGTTGCAAGAGAGTTGGGCTGGTTCAGATGAAAGAAGAAAAATCCGAGCAAAAAATCGATAGAAAATTTATCTTTAGAGAGTATTTTAGTTTTCTCAAAAGCTATAAGCTCTTGCTTTTTCTTACTCTTTTCTTTGTAGCTATTCACGAAATTAAACAGGTTGCTGATAAACTTGTTATAAAATATGTGCTTGATAAAGCTCAGCTATTTATTTCGGGTTCTATGTTAATTGAGGCTCTTAAACAAATATTGCTTATTTCTGCGATTGTATTTTTTGGGCTTATCATCCTCTCTGTTGTTTCAAATTGGTTTAAACTTAATTTCTTAAATAGGTTGGAATCTAAAATGATTTTTAATCTAAAACAAAAATATTTTAATCATATTATCCTCCTCGATCATAAGTTTTTTACAACGCATAAAACAGGAAGTTTAATTTCAAGATTAACTCGTGGAGCAAGTGCAATGGAAAGAATGACCGATTCTCTTGTCTTTGAATTTGCGCCCCTAGTTATACAAGCCGTTGTCCTTGTTGCGACTTTGATTTATCTGGATTTTCTTTCGGCTTTTATAGTTTTTTGTGTAATTGCTCTCTTCTTAATAGTCAGTCTTTATTTTCAAAGAGAAATGGATCTTTTAAATAAAAAAGCTAACGATGCAGAGGATATAGAGAAAGGAAACATTGCAGATATATTTACAAATGTCGATTCTATAAAATATTTTGGAAAGGAAGCATTGATATCTAATAAATATAAAAAACTAAGTCTGGAAACAAAAAATAGAATGCTCAGAGCTTGGGATGCTTGGAGAAAAACTAGTGCGACACAAACTTTGATCTTGGGTTCAGGAACGCTTCTACTTATGACTCTCGCCTTTATGAAGTTTTTAGAAGGAAATATGACTATTGGTACTCTTACTTTCATATATGCTTCTTACTTAAGTATACTTGGTCCTTTATTTAGTTTTGTTAATGGAGTCAGAAATGTTTCTCGATCTATAACAGATTTCGATGAATTATTCAATTATAGTAAGATAAAAAGCGCTATTGGGGATAAACCTGATGCAAAAAATTTAGAGATTCAACAAGGTAGAGTAGATTTTAATAATATGACCTTTAATTATGATAAAAGGGGGATATTTAACAATTTTATTTTAAAGATCCCTTCTGGAAAAAAAGTAGCTTTAGTTGGTCATTCTGGATCAGGTAAGACCACGCTTGTAAAATTATTGTATAGACTATATGATATAAATAAGGGAAGTATAACTATTGATGGAAAAGATATCCGGAATGTTAATCATGAGTCTTTGAGAAGCGAGATGGCTATTGTGCCTCAAGAGTGTGTTTTGTTTGATGATAGCGTGTACAATAATATTGCTTTCTCTAAACCTGATGCAACAAGAACAGAAGTTATGAAAGCAATTAAGTTTGCTCAATTAGATAAAATTATTCAAAAGTTTCCTAAAAAAGAGAATACTATTGTTGGAGAAAGAGGAGTAAAGCTTTCTGGCGGAGAAAAACAACGAGTTTCCATTGCTCGAGCAATCTTGGCTAATAAGAGAATACTTGTTTTAGATGAAGCTACTTCTTCTCTTGATTCTGAAACAGAATATGAAATTCAAAAAGACTTACAGAAACTTATGGAAGGCAGAACTTCTATAATCATTGCACATAGACTTTCAACAATTATGCATGCAGACATAATTGTTGTTTTGAAAGAAGGGAAAATTGTTCAGATGGGAAGTCATGAACAATTAATCAATCAACCAGGAGAATATAAGAAGTTATGGAATTTACAGAAAGGCGGGTATTTGGCTGAGTAGAGAGTTAAGGTGAAGAATCTGCTTAGAACCTAAAATAAAAACCTTTTTCAGTCCATAAAAAGGTTTTTAAACATACTTTTTTTAGAGAATGCATGGCAATTGTAAGGATAAAACTTGGAAGCTTGGATATAGCAGAACTCAACAATGTTTGTGGAGTTATAAAAGATTTAGCGAGCAAGTCTGGTGTAAATATCTCTGGCCCTATTCCTCTTCCAACAAAAAGATTTAAGATAACAACAAGAAAGTCCCCTTGTGGAAATGGAACAGCTACATTTGATAATTTTGAGATGAGGATACATAAAAGAATAATTGACTTGCCTGCAAATGAAACAGTTCTCCATTCTATAATGAAACTGCCTATTCCTCGTTCTGTTAATGTTAAGATTGAGATGAAAGATTAGTTTTGTTTATTTTTAACTCAACTTGCTTATAACTTTACTCGATTGCTTGCACAAATTCAGCAATCTTGTATAAAATTATTAATGCTATAAAATTTAAATTATTTCTCTGATCTCTTCAAGTCTATTTTTTTAAACTATATTATAAAATGTAACAATACTTATAAACAAAAAAAGAGGAAGTAGAGTGTTAAAAATGGTGAAACCTTATTTAGAGCATTCAAGAGAGATACTTTGCTCGGCTAGAGCAGAATTTAAAGCAAATCAAAGAACAGGTATGGGTACTATTGCTCTTTTTGGTTATCAGAACCACTATGATCTGAGAGAAGGATTTCCTCTTCTTACAACTAAAAAAATGCCTTTTAAAACAATAGCTCATGAACTTATTTGGTTTCTTCATGGAGAGCATAATATAAAATATTTAGTTGATAATAATGTTCATATATGGGATGATAATGCTTTTCAACATCAATTGAAAAAACAAGGTCTGGAGAAAAAATTTCCTATGTATTCTGAAGATTGGTTTAAAGCTCGAGCAGAATATATTCAAAGAATAAAAGAAGATTCAGAATTTGCAGAAGAACACGGAGATTTGGGGCCTGTTTATGGAACTCAGTGGAGACATTGGCCAAAATATATTCCCCTAACTCTTGAAACAGAAGGCAAACCTCTTGAAATAGCTGACAAGTCAGTTCAATTATATCTAAGAGATCCAGATGGTATGGATCAACTCGGAGATTTAATTGCAGAAATGAAAAAAAATCCTACTAGAAGGCGAGGAATTGTTTCTGCCTGGAATCCTGCTGAAGTTCGAGATATGGCTCTGCCTCCTTGTCACACTATGTTTCACTTAAATGTTAATGAAGGCAATATGGATTTACAGCTTTATCAAAGAAGTTGTGATATGTTTTTAGGAGTTCCATTTAATATTGCAAGTTATGCTATGCTTACGCATATTATTGCACAGCAATTAGACTTAGTTCCTAGAACTTTTGTCCATTCTTTTGGAGATTCTCATTTTTATGCAGGAGCAGGAAAAAGAGCTCAATTTTATAAGAGAAATTTTGAGAAATTTAGAAGATGTGTAAGCGATTCTAACTCTCCTATTGACTATCAAAATATCTTGGGCTGGATAGATAGAGAAGCACCTCCAGAAGAAAAAGGAAAAGAAGGACAAGATCATGTTACAGCAATATTAGAACAACTATTAAGGACTCCAAAAAAGCTTCCAAGATTAACTATTGCAAATAAGGCTTTGATCAATTAACAATA
>CAYHEY010000007.1:0-13197 GCA_964355735.1 Candidatus Woesearchaeota archaeon | reverse complement strand
TAGAAACATTTTTTGTAAAGTAAGAGCTTATAGAGCACTATTATCTTGCAATGTTTAAGCATGCTGAGATAACTCAAGAAGAAGTTAAAGAATTATCAAGTGCTAAAAGCGATAGAGAAATAGCACAATATAGTGTTACAAAAGCAACAGCCCATGCTATTGCAGAATCAAGTAAAAATAATGCCTTTGCTTTTGTTCAGAAGGTAGAAGAATTGCTTAGAGGCAGTTAAAGAATAACTTTTATGAGGCAAACCCTTACTTTGGAAACCATTCGGTTAAACCGGGAGCCGGGACTAGATTTATAATCTCTTAATCCTGATTAAATTATGGAAACATTTCTTGCTAGAGACTTAAAAGATTGGAGAAATTGGCTCAAGAAAAATCATCTTAAAAAAGATAAAATAATCCTCGTTAAATACAAGAAACATACAGGAAAGCCCATAATTTACAATAGGGATTCTATGAAAGAGGCGATATGTTTTGGTTGGATAGACACTACTACTAGAAGAATTGATGAAGATAGATATGGCATAACCTATGTAAAAAGAAATAAAAATAGTAAATGGAGCAGAAATACTTTATCTTATGGGAAAGAACTCTTAAAAAAGGGCAAGATGAGCCAATTTGGTATTAAAATGTATAAAGAAGGACTAGAGAAAAAACCCCATGATGAAGGAATTCCTGATAATCCTAGAGTTCCAAAATATCTCAAGGAAAAAATAGAAAAAGATAAAATAGTGAGAGAGAATTTTAAAAAAATCGCGCCATCCTATAAAAGAACTCTTCTTAGATGGCTTCTGAAAGCAAAACTAAAAGAAACAAAGAATAAGAGAATAAAGATAATTATTCAAAGTTTAAAGAAGAATAAGAAGATTTTTCCGGCGGCATAGAGGAAAGTCCTCGGCGAGCAGAATGGGAGCCGGGACTCAAGCCGAGTGAAGATTTAAATAATTAGTTTTGTTGAGGGAGATATGAAAAAAGAGGAAAAGCCAGAAGAGCCAGAAAAACCCGAAGAAGTAATAGAAATAAAATCCTTAATAAAAAGAAAATTTAGATCGAGGCATAAACTAATATTTACTTTTTTCTTGCTAATTATCATAATTGGCCTGCTCGTGGGCGGATTCCAGCTCTTTAATTATGTTAAATTTCTCTTGGGCTATGATTTAACTATCAGGCTCAGCGTAGATAAAAATGATATAAAGCTAGTAAATGGGCAGGAATCTGAAATCGAGTTTAGCATAAATAAGATATCTAATATTGTTTGTAATACTGAGTGCACTTATAAATTTACAGATCTTAATAAAAATATAATCTTAGCAAATGGTAGCTTTAATCCAGTACAGGCTATAACAAAAAAGCTAGTTCAAAAAATTAGAGCTCCTGACCAAGGCGAAGGTCAGAAAGTTTATGCTTTTGATTTAACTTGTAGGAATAAAGCAGGAGATATCTGTAAAACAGAAGAGAAAAATATCTCAAGAAGAACAATTATCACTCTTGAGTATGCCCTATCCGAGGAACAATTAAATAAGAAAATTGTTATAGAATCACAGCTTATTCTAGCTAAAAATCTTCTAGCACAAGCTAATCAAACTTCTCAGAAGATATTTATACAAACTAAAGAAAATAACTCTTTTTTAATAAGTAAAGAAGACTCTGCTCTTTTAGAAAATACTTTAGATATTCTTTCTATTCTTTTATCTGAGAGTATGCCTTCCTGGATTAATCAAGACTATTCTTTTATTGATACAAGCAGCCCAAATAATACTCTCGCTCAATTAAAAGTGAAAATTGATAGCTTGGATACAAACATAAATTATAGTCTTTTCACTTATAATAAGATGATAGTAGAAATCTTCTCGATAGCCAAACAACTAGAAAGTATAAAAACTCTAAATCTCGAAGAGAAATCTTCAGAAAAATTAGAATCCTCTATAAAAGAATTCAATCAAAGAATATTCTCTTTTAGCAAAGCTGAGAATTTAAGTAGAAAAAGAGAAGTATTCAATTCACTAAGTTCAATTAATATGACCGAATTTAAGAATCAAAGTATAAAATTTATTTATAACTTTACTGAAATAAACTTATTAAATTTAAATGAAATTAAACTTAATCTTACTTTATCAAATAATTCTGATCTTACTCTTCCTGAACAAAAAAAGATTTGCTGTCTAGATAATCTCTGCAAATACTGTGAGATTCAGAAAAAGTATCCAATAATTTTATTGCATGGGCATAATTTTAATGAAGATATTTCTGCAGATAATATCATAAATGGTTTTGGGGCTATTCAGGGTAAATTAGAGTCCTTAGGTTACTTAAATGCCGGAGAGCTTTATCTCTATGAACCAAAGAGAACCAGTCCAGGAGCACTAGGCACATTATCTAATCCCATCGTGATAAGAGCCAGTTATTATTTTGACTTCTTTGGGAAACCCCAAGGATATGAAAGCATCAAAATTCAGAGCCAGAATATTGATACCTATGCGATTCGATTAAGGGAAATAATAGACAATCTAAAATATGAAACTCAAAGTCCAAAGGTAATCATAATTTCTCATAGTATGGGCGGTTTAGTTTTAAGGAGATATATACAGATATTTGGAAAAGAAAGTTTAGATAAGATTATTTTAATAGACTCCCCTAACGCAGGAATAATTGGCTCAATAAGTCTCTATTGCAGAGCCTTTGGAGCAGTATCAGAATGTGATGATATGAATTATGAAAGTTTATTTATAAATAAACTTAATAGAGGGGGGTTTAGTTTACCAAAAACCTATAATATTGTCGGAGCAGGTTGCAAGATGGATGGCGGTGAAGGAGACGGCGTAGTTTTGGTAGGTAATAGCATATTAAATGAAACAGAAAATGTTAAGAATTTTTTTGTAAATGGAACTTGTTCAGGAGTTAGTTTTTTTCATAATAATGTTTTAGACATTAATCGCTATCCTGAAGTTTTTACTATAATTGAGAATGCTTTGAAGTAGTATCTCCGATGAGTCTTAACTGCTTAAGAAAATTGATACTTCCTGCTCCAAATTCCTTCGCCAATCATAACTTAATAAAAGGCTTGGAATTTTATTTATTAATTTCAACTCTCAAGAACAAGCAATGTAAGCATATCAAGTTATTTAATTAACTTATAGTCCTATGATGATGCGAAGCGAAAATCCGGTTTTTATTCATATATTTATGGATTTATTCACAAAAATCAATTTGGTTTATAAGTATCCGAGATACTTTTGAAGTAGTAAACTTTATATTGCTCATATTTATCCTATTCTCATAAGTACTATGGTAAAATTATCTAAATCAGATTATACAAGGCTGGTATTAAAGCGAGAAGGAGAAATCTTAGGATCTGATAAGAATAGAGAAGGACAAAACATGGCCAGAGCACTCTTTATTAGAGAACATCGTAGAGAACCAAATAAAGCAGAACTAAAAGACTTTCTTTCAAGAGAAACAAAAGGACATTCTTTCTCTATATCTCGAGTTTATGAATCCACTTTTGGAGAAAATAATCCTGTAAGAACTGCAAATGAAACTCTTGCGCATTTTAGAAGTTATAATTGTTCTATAGAAGCTCTCCAAGATAGACTCTCAGATCTAACAGAAGAACCCCCTCTAACTCTTTATGCTAGAGCCTCTTCAGAAGAAAATGGTGAAGAAATATTTCAAGTTTACAAAATTAGCTTAAATTAAACACCCCAAGTCTGATTAGCCTTTCTTTTTATCTGCGAAATCTTTTGTAAAACATCTATTTCATCTTTTGATAAAAGCTCTTTATTCTCCTTGAATTCGCGAAACTGCCTCTCACCCATATCAGAATACAAAAATTCTTTGTCTTTCAACTGCCTCTCAAAATTCACACCAGGTAAACTTATAGCAACTTCCATGCCTTGTTTAGCTTCATTTACTGCACTCTTATCACTCTGAACTTTCTTAACTTTAGAAATATCCTCACCTTCCTCACTCATTAAATTTGTTCCTGGCCTTAATTTGCCTGCTTCAACTTTCACTCCAAATATCGCAGGATTTGTATTATGAAAAACAAAATTATGAAGTATCCTTAATTTGCATACACTTGTCAAACCGAGCAGTTTTTCTTTTTCTATCTCTCTTCTCTTTTGTTCTCTATATTCCTGAACTTTTTCTATAAGCTTGTATACCACCTCCTCTTCTATTATTTTTATCTTGCTTGTATCTATCTCTTTAATATCTTCTTCATGAGAAACATTAAACCCAAGAATTATTGCTTTAAGTTCGTCTGTCTCTAAATTAGTATTTGCTGCAATAACATCTCTTTTATCTATGTTGCCTATTCCTGCTTTGCATATACCTATATTTTTTTCTCTAAGGAGTATCAACAAAGCTTCTAGACTTCCAAGAGAATCTGCTTTAACAATAATTCCTTCTTTATCAGTTTTTACCTGATCTGTTATAAGTTTCTTAAACTCTTTGACTATTTCAGATTTATTATTCTTATATATCTGAAAAGGCATCCCAGGAAGTATTTCTTTCATATCTGTTTCTTTAAGCTGTATTCTCAAGCCTGTTGCTGCTCCTGATTTTTCAACAACTTTAAATTTGCTTGAAATAGGAAGAACTTCTTCAAGAAAGCGAATTTTTGCTATTATTGGCTCTGCTCCAAATGTTCCTATTGCTATCTCAGATTTATTATCAATAGAGCCATCATATAATATGGCCTCAATAAAAGAAATATTTTTATCTTTTTTTATCTCAAGTATAACCCCTTTTGCATCTTTTCCTAGTTCTAATCTGGTTTTCAAAAATTTCTGGCTCAGACCACATAAAGTAAACAATAATTCACTTATGCCTTCTCCTGATTTTGCACTGCATGGAACTAGAGCAAGACTCTTAGTAAAATCTTCTATCTCATAGTAAGGAAGAGCATTAAATCCATAAGAATGCAGTGAACCCTCAAGTGTAAGCAATTTTTCATTAAAATCATTCTTAGCATTTGTTGACTGTAAATTTATATCTTCAACCAAGTTTTCTGATTGCTTTCTCCAACCAGAAATATTATCCAATTTATTTAAAGCAACAATAAAAGGAGTTTTATTTAATTTTAATATCTCAATTACTTCAGAAGTCTGGGGCTTTATTCCTTCATTAATATCTATTACAACTATAGCCAGATCTGCAAGAGCCCCGCCTCTTTTTCTCAAATTGCTAAAAGCAGCATGTCCTGGCGTGTCAATAAATAAAAATCCAGGTATATCTAGCTGAACTTTCTTGCTATCAATAAGAGGACATCTTCCAATAATTTTTTCTTTAGGAAAAAGCGTAAAACTTATTTTCTGGGTTATTCCACCTGCTTCTGTATCATAAACTTTTGTTTTTCTTATACTATCCAGTATGCTTGTTTTTCCATGATCAACATGTCCGCATACTGTGACGATGGGCTGGCGAATTTTTTGAGTTTCCATTTTGCTTTCTCCTATGATTCATACTAATTCTAGAAAAATAGAGGTTTTAAGCTTTTAGTTTTCTTATCTGAATAATTTTCTTTCCAAGTTATATTTTAAATACCTTATTTATCCTATTATAATATGCTAAAACAAGACTTCAAAGAACTGGAATCAGAGTATAACTTAGAAATAGACAGAATCCTAAATGAAATAAAAAAACAAAAAGCAAAAAGAGTCTTAATTCAGCTTCCAGAAGGCTTTAAGCCATATGCAACCCTAATTCAAGAAAAACTCGAGGAAAGATTAAAATCTCAAGATTACTCATGTCAATTCTTCATTTGGCTTGACAGCTGTTTTGGTGCCTGTGATATTCCTTTAGAAACCGAGAAATTAGGGATCGAGTTGATTATTCAATTTGGCCATACTAAATTTGAATGAAGAAGAAAACTATAAAAATAACCCTCACTAGAAGATAACATGAAAAAAGAGAGAAGAAAAAGAGCGAGAATCAATAATAGAAATCAACTTAATTTTAATAAACTCAAACAAATTCCTATAAAAACAAAATACCCCATTATTAAAGTTACTAGACGGCTAAGTGGCTCAGAAAATATAAAAGTCAGAAATAGAAAAATTAAAAATCTAATTATTCTCATCTTAATTATCGCTTTAGTAATCTTTCTTGGATTATTTGCCTATCAAGCCACAGGTTTTACAATAGCAGACCTCTTCAGAGAAATGATGTATGGCGCTTCTGGAACATCGGGAAATCCTTTTGTTATAACTAATTGTAGTCAATTGCAAGCTATCAGTAATGATTTGAATGCTTATTATGTTCTAGGAAATGATATTAATTGTTCTGAAACAAAAGCGTGGGCTCCTTCAGGGTTTGAACCAATAAATAATTTTAACGGCACTCTTGATGGAAATAATTATTCTATCTATTCTCTTTATATTTATGCTCCTGGAAGAGATGCGGGTTTATTTAGCACTGCAGTAGGTGGCGAGATTAAGAATATTAGACTCATAGGTGTAAATATAACTGGCGCAACCCTCGGCGCAGTAATAGGGTATAATTTTGAATCCTCAGGAGATTTTTGTGCAAACTTAAGCAATATCTATGCCTGTGGATATCTCTATAGCGGGGATGAAGTAGGAGGAATTGTTGGAAGAACTAACTGTCATATTAAAGATTCTTATACAGATATTATTGTAAAAGATTCTTATGGAGAGATTGGAGCAATTGTAGGAAGAAATTTTGGAACTTTCTCTAATTGTAGTTATTATCCTGGTAGTTATGAAACAGCAACAGGTAATAAAACTCTTTATTGTTCTGGAAACTCTCCTGGTGTTTTTCCTATAGGCTGTTCTGCTCTTGCTCAATTACCTTATCCAACCTGGAAACAAGATTGTTTTGGATCTCCAGAAATAAGCCAAGATTCTGACGGAGATGGAATTCTTAATTCTAATGATAATTGTCCATACGAGTCTAATCCAGACCAATTTGACTCTGATTCTGATGGCATAGGTGTAGCATGCGAACAAAATACCAAAATATACGAACTTTTGAAAAGGCCTGTAAGTGAAACACAAGAATATGTTCTATCTGCCATAAGATCTCCTTCTGACCTTACACTTATTCTTGATACAAACTCTAGCATAACAAATAATATCTCCGCATATTATTTGTTTAATTATATCTATAGTGAGTTAAATTACTCTGCCAATTCTCTTTATTATCAAGTAAACCCTGAAAAAAATATTGTCTCAAGCACAATTTCAAAGCCAGATGTCAATTCTTCTACAATAGGTCCTGCTCTTACTGAAATTAACTCTCTTCTAGTCCCTTTTAGAAAGTTTTGCCAGATAATCTTTGTTATTAAAAAAGATGGTACAAGAAGCAGCATAGAATCTTATTGTATCGGCTCTGGTCAGATTCCTGCAATAGACCTCCCTTGTGTCCTTCTTCAAAATCGCTCAAGATGCAGAATAAGTCTTAGTGAAAGTGCTAATGAAAATCTAGAAGGAAATTATTCAACAATACTTGAAAATCAGATCTATAATTTTTATGCAAATGACAAGAACTTTTCTTTTGAGAGAGAAGGACTTGGAAAAATTAAATTTTTCAATGCTTCTGGAGCTTTTGTTCTGAATCAAGATTTAATTATTGATTTTGATTCTGCTTTATTAGATTCTTCTAGTGCTCCTAATTTAAATGTCTCTGCTGAAATAACTCTTTTTAATCTTCCTCAAAATCTTGCAAATCCAAAAATCTTCAAGGACAATAGTATTTGTACAGATTGCTATAACTTTACTTCTCTAAATGCAGGAAATGTTACTTTTAATGTTTCTAGCTGGAGCGAGTATTCTATTGGTTCTTCTTTGGAAGGAATTTGTGGAGATGGGCTGATTGATATGTTAGAAGAATGTGATGACGGCGAGAATAATACAGCTTCTTATGTATGTAATAATTATAATTCAACCTGTAATTATTGCAATTCTACCTGCTCTGTAAATACAGCTCTTGGTCCTTTTTGTGGAGACTCTATAATGAATGGGGCCGAGTCTGGAATTGATTGTGGTGGAATTTGTTCTCCTTGTTCTGCTCCTCCTAGTGGAAGTCCAAGTGGAGGAAGCAGTGGCGGAAGTCAAAGTGGAGGAACAATTTCTCCAAAAACAAATTTAACAAACACTACTCTTCCAGCTCAAGAACAAAATCAAATCTCAAATATAACTGGCGAAGGACAAGAAAGTCAGATAACAGATCCATCAACAGACGAGCAGGATTTATGGTGGGAGAATAATATAAAAGAAATAATGAAGATAGGAATAATAACAGCTATCTGCTTAGCAATAATCGGCATTGGTTTTTTTATAATAAAGCTTACCATAAGGAGATATAATAAAACAAAAGAATCAAGAAAAATAGGAGAATTTTTCTCTAAAGAGCCAGATAATAATATAGAAAGAAAACAAGAATCTGAGAGAAAAGAAGAGAAAGAAATCAAAAAAGCAGTTAAACCAGAGTCAGATAAAAGAGACAAAGAAGAACAGGCGGTTCAAGAGATAAACACTCTTATTAAACAAGGAGAAAGATATCTCTCAAATAGAGATAAAGTAAAAGCAAGTGAGAATTATAAAAAGATCAAATATTTATTCGATTCTCAGCTAAGCAATTATTCAGAAAAGACAGAAATCTTCAATAATATACTTGATTATTACAAGAAAGTCTCTGAACTTGAGTAGAACTCGAATAAATATTTTCTAAAGTTTTAATCTATCTCTTCTAGAACATAAATCATTAAAAAGAAAAAACTGCTTCTTTTTTTATTAAAAATGGGTATATTTGGAATAGGAAATAAAGAAGTCCTGTATTTTCCAGGTTGTTATAGCCTAGCTTTTCTTCCTGATAAAGTAGAGAATTATAAGAGAATTTTAAAGAAATTATCCATAAAGTTTGATACACTAAGCAATATTAATTGCTGTGGTGGTTTTCTTGAAGAAGCAGGTTATGAAAAAGAGTTAAGACAACTAGCCAAGAAAAACCATGAAATTCTTGAAAAAAATAAAACTCTTACTATAATTTCTAATTGTGCTCTCTGCCTTAAAATCTTCTCAGAAAGATATAGTGAGATTATTTCTTCATGGAATATCTCTTCTGAGCATATTATTCTACCAATACTCAGAAAAATAAGAGAGAATCGTGATTTAATAAAAAATTACTCTTTTGAAGAAGCTTTTTACTACGATTCTTGCTATCTGGGCAGATATTCTCCAATAAATGAGCAGTTTAGAGAGCTTCTTAATCTAATAGGATATAAAATCTCAGAACTTCCAAAAAATAAAGAAGAAACTTTGTGCTGTGGTTCTTGTGGGAATCTTCCTATTTCAAATCCAGAACTTGCTAGTAGGATAGCAGAAGATTTTATTAAAGTACTCAAAAGAAGTAATGTTAAGAGGATTATTGTTTCAGATCCACATGCCTACAAATTTCTCAGAGAAAGCCTTGAGAGAATGCGAATTATGGATGTAGAAATAAAAGAGCTATCTGAGGTGCTCTGCGATGCACTAGGAATATTAAGAGAGAAGTAAAACTAAATAATAAATAATAATCAATAAATCAATTTTTTCATAAGAATGAGAATAATAAAAAACAAAATAGTCTACGAAGAGAATATAAACAGCATAAATGGAAAAGTCTCTATGATTATCTTTCCTGATAGTCTTCAGGAAATAAAAAATCTGATAAAGACCACAAAAAAGGATATTATTTTTCGCGGAGCCGGCTCAAGTTTCACAGGAGCAGTAATTCCAAAAGATTCTATGGTTGTTGATTTTTCTAAGATGAATAAAATTTTAGAAATTAGTCCTGCAAGAAAAATGGTAGTTCTTGAGCCAGGAGTTATAGTAGATGAATTAAATGAAGAGCTCGAACAATATGGTCTTGAGTTTCCAATAATTCCTTTATTTTCTGGAGTAGAAACAATAGGAGGAGTAATAGCTAAGAATTCTTCTGGCTCTCAGGAGCTAAAATATAACAGAGCAATAAACTGGATAGATTCTATTGAAGTAATAAACAGCAAAGGAGAACAAGTTAAGATTCCCAAGTCAGACCTATCAGATTTTGTAGGCATGGAAGGCACAACAGGAGCAATTATCAAAGCAACTCTTAGATTAACCTCAAAAAAAGAGAGAACATTGACAATACTTAAGTCAGAAAGATTAAGCGAGGTCACTGCTATAAGCAGAAAATTGAGGTTTGATCCAGAGATATGTTCAATTGAGATACTTAATCCAACTATTTCTGTTCTTCTTGGGCTCGATAAGAAATATTATCTTTTTGTAGAATACGAGTCAAATAAAGGCTTCTTCAAATTAAAAGATTATTCTTATTATATGGCTAAGAAGAAAAAAATCTATAAAAAAATGGCTCTAGAGGGTTTTTATTTAATCGAAAGCGCAAAAGTTTCCTCAGATTCTATAGAAGACCTTTTAATTTTTCTTGAAGAGAGGAAAATCCCATATTTTGGACCAATTTCTTCTGGTTTAATCTATCTTTTATTTAGACCAGAACAAAAGCAAAAACTTGAAGAGACACTCGAATTTGCAAGAAAGCTTCGTGCAAGAATATCCTATAATTTTGGTATTGGCTTGACAAAAAAAAGTTTTCTTGAGCCAGGAGAAGCAAATATAATCCGAAGAGTAAAGAAAAGACTTGATCCAGAAGATAAATTCAATACAGGAAAACTAATAGATTCTGATGAAAAAGATAAGAGAAAGGTAATAGCAGAAGAATCAGAAGAAATAGAAGAAATTAAAGAAATTCAAATAGAAAAAGAGCTAGAACCAGAGCAAGAAGCAATGTTAGAACAGCATTCAGAAGGCGAAGCACAAACCCTGATTCATCAAGTCGAGTATGATAATAAAAAATTAAAGCAAGAAGCAGCGATAAACATCAAAGTTGGAGAAGATAATTCAGAAGTTAAATTAGGAGAAGACAATCAGGAAACAAAATCAGAAGAGACTAAATAATAAAGATGCTAATGCAAACAACAAACAAGCTAAAGAAGCAAGATGAGATAAGAATTAATAAACAATTAAATTTAAAGAGCAAGGAAAGCAAATAAGAATAATGCCAGAAGAAAATATAGAAGAGAAAAATGCAAGCGAAGAAGTAATTGAGATTATGGAAAAGTGTATAAAATGTGGCTTATGCAAAGAGCTCTGCCCGGTTTTCAAAGTCTTAAGAGAAGAAGAATCTTCTCCAAGAGGCCATGCTATACTTCTGGGGAATAAAATCTTTGATAAAATTGTTTTTGATTGCACCCTATGCAGGGCTTGTGAAGAAAAATGCCCTCTAAATCTCAAGGTTTGCACTGCAATAAAAAAAGCTCGTCAAGTTCTTAATCTTAGAGAAAAAGGGCTTGAACAAAACAAGGTTTATGTAAAGAAGATAGTTGATGGCGAGAATCCTTGGATGTAGTTAATTAACAAAGTTTGAAAACTACAACTTACTCTTAACTTTAACAGAACCATTATACAAACTCAGAACTCTGTCTTGAAAAGATAAGATTTCAAATAAAATTTTCATGCTTTTTAGAAATAAAATGATTACATGAAAATTTTTCTGTTTGATAATCCTATAACAACTTGCATAGTAAATTAGATTTTTAGAGAAGTTTAGATTCGATACTTACAGCTTAGATTTTTTTTTCTGATCTTCTTGCTTATCAGAGATTTTTATTTTTAGAATTATCTTTCATATGAAAAGGATACATAGGATCCTTTTACAGATCCTATGGGATTAATTAACATGATAAACCGCCCTTGGTTTATATAGTTTTCTATTAATTTTATTTTCTGATTTTTAGAATAAGATTATAATATGTGCTTGTTTCAATCAATAATCTTCAATAGCTTTCTCTTCTTTAGAAGCATGCTTTGCTTCGCCAGCATGATGCGCGCTTTCAGAAGCAACAGGTTTTAAATCTCCAAGATTTATCGAGTTAATTAATTCTCTAAAGTCTAGAAATTTATCAGAAGGAATTCTTGTTCCTGCTTTTGTAAATCCCTTATATCCGCTTGGAGATTCATTAACAAATTCCCTTATTGTCAAACCAACTTTTCCACCAAAATCATCAATTCTTACAACAATATCTGTTCCATCATTCTTCTTTATCTTCCCTATATCTTTTTCCATAGTTATTTTTATCTTAGCTTGTTTTTAAGCTTTTGTATGATTGAAGTTGATTAATCTTTTAGAGAAGCAAGACAAATTCTTAAAAGATAATTAATTAAACTGATAGCATTACTTGAACAAACATTTTAGGGGTTTTGGATTATCAAGTTATATCTTCTGCACAAAACCCTTTCTTGGTATAAAAACATCGCCAGAGGCGATTAGTTTTTGAATAGAATCATCAATTTCGTCTGATTTCATTTTTCCTTCAAGCTCTTTCTCCAATTCCTGAAGAGGTATAAATTTTCCAAGTTTTTCTTCTAATCTTGCTATAACCTCTCTTAATAGTATAACCTTGCTTCTCTGGCTTGTAGATACGCCTACTGCAATCTTATCTATATCAAAGGTTTTTGTTTCATAATCATAGCCAACTTGCATTAAATAATAGGTAAGCACTTCTATTGCTACTTTAGCATCTTCTTTTGTAACTTTTTTGCTTAATCTTAATTTTGCATGCGCTTCAGATAATCTTACAAGTGCTTCCAGCTGTCTTGCAGAGATAGGTATTGCTTTGCTTCCTCCTGCATCTGCGCTCACAGGAGTATTTCTCATTTTAATATAAAATTCCTTTATTTCTTTTATTGCATCATCTGTTAAAATAGGTTTTACTTTTTGCTTGGCATAGGCAACATATTTTCTAAACAAATCTCTTTCAACAGGAAGAATTCTATCCTGTTTTTGATACTGAGATAAAACATGTGTTGCTATAGATTCATCTCTAAATTTATCAGGCATATCTCTCAGAGGAAAGATAACATCAAATCTATTAATCAAAGTTGGAGGAAGTTCTATCTGCTGAGCTATTGTCTGAAATGGCTCAAATCTTCCAAGTTTTGGATTTGCTGCTGCAAGAACAGAGGTCTCAGATTTTAAACTTGCTTGAACATTTGCCTTGCTTATTGTGACCGTTTGCTGCTCCATTGCTTCATGCATTGCACTTCTATCTTGCTCGTCCATTTTTTCAATTTCATCTACACATACTATTCCTTTATTAGCTAATACCATGGCTCCTGCCTCTAAACTCCA
>CAYHEY010000006.1:0-13371 GCA_964355735.1 Candidatus Woesearchaeota archaeon | reverse complement strand
TTTCTTAAATAGCTTTGCTAAATCAAAATAGCAATTGGGGTAAAATTATTAGGAAAATAGGGTTTTAATAACTTTGCAAAAGGGTAAAAAAATTTTGCGACGAACTAACGCACACTGAAAACGCCATCAGCATAGTCCAAGCTCCTGCTGCTGCCACTGAGGCCGAAACCATCGTCAACACTGCCAGAAAAAAGCTGTGTTCCTGCTACTTCTTTAGCTTTAACTATACTTGCAGGCGGAAGATATAAGTCTATTGTTTTTCTTGAAGTTTTTCCTGCTTTATCTAAAGCTGTTCTAAAATAAACTCCTGCTTGTTTTACTCTGTTAGTTCTTACTTCTAAAGCTTCTGTTTGCTCTCCTCCAAATAAAAATAAACTTAAGTCTGAAACAAAATCTTCTAAGTTCATAGAGAGAACATTATCTTTTACTAATTTTTCATTTATAATTAAACCTGTTTGCAATGCTTCTAAAACTTGCTTAGCATATTTTTCATTAGGAACATACCATTGCCCATTTCTATTAGCGTCTGTTGCATCTTTTGGAGAAAGTAAAGGCAAACCTTTTCTAAGAATTGCTCTGCAAGGTTTATTTCCAAGAAAATAATTTTCTCCAACAACAGCGACTCCTTCTCTGACTCTTCCATAAGCTTTTACTCCTAGCTCAGTCATTTTTGACCTTTCTTCTTGAACAAGCCAAAGAGGTGCTACTTTTTCTGAACCGCCTATTTCAGCGACTCCGTTATCAAAGCATAAATCTGACCTTTCTACTCTTTCTTCTCTAGGATATAAATCTGTTTTCATATTATTTATAGAAAAATTGACTTTATAAACTTTTCGGTTTTGTTACTATTAAACAAAGGTTACAGATATAATGTGTTGATTCGTGATAGATTTAAAAACGGGTTATTTCTCAGATAATTATGGAACAACAAGAATACATAATGCGAATAAATATGCTTGGACAAGAAGCAGAAAAATTTGAAAGCCAAATGCAGATGATTGATCAGCAGATGTCTGAACTTGATTCTGTAAAAGAAAGTCTTAGTGAGATTAAAAAAGGAGTGAAAAATACAGAGATACTAGCTAATCTTGGGAAAGGCATATTTGTCAAATCAGAACTAAAAGATGAAAAATTATATGTTAATGTTGGAAAAGAGATCATGGTAAGAAAGACTCCTGAAGAGACAATAAAAGTCATAGAGGATCAATTAAGAAAACTTGCGAATCATAAGGATAAAATTACCGAAGGCATAGAGGAAATTCAGGAAAATATGCAACTTCTTCTAAGAGAGATGAGTGAAAAGGCTGCAAAAGAAAATAGGCAGAAAAAGCAGGAATGCGAGTGTGGAAAAGAGCACGAGCATCATGGAAAAGATGGCGAAGAATGTGATTGTGGCGATGACTGCGAATGCGAAAAAGATTGATTTCACTTAGAAAAATAAGTATATAACTTTGTGCAATTATTTAATAGAACCGCAAATTTGGAGAGGGAATTTATCTTTTTTTAACTTTCTTCAAAAAGTTTTTATAGGTCATTAAACCATATTCTGAAATAATTCCTTTTATATATCTCGGGTCAATTGCTTCAAAAGCAGGATTTCTCACATGAATCTTATTCTTTTTTGGATTCCAGACTTCTTTGAAGTTTCTTTCTTCTAATTTTACTTTTTTGTGAGCATATTTCCAAGAATCTGCTAAGATATATACTGGGATTTTATTATCAAAAGCTATTTCTGCTATCATGCCGCTACCAACTTTATTTATAACAGAATTATCAAGAAGGGCATCTGCTCCGAGAAAAATGATATTAACAAATTCTTTATCTTCTTTGTTTTGTTTTGTTATTGCAATCCCAATAGCAGAATCTACAAAGTTTGTAACTCTTATTCCAGCTTTACTTAATTCTTTAGCTGTCTGTCTTCCTTGAAATAAAGGTCTTGTCTCTGTATTATATACCTCAAAATGTTTTCCTTTCTTTTTTGCATAAATAAGTGCTTGGACAACATTAGTAGAATGACAATGTGTAAATATCTTAGTTTTATTTTTTATCAGCCCATAAGTTAATAAATTTATTTTATCTTGGGCTTGTTTAAAATGCTCTAAGATTTTTTCTTTAGGCTGTTTATCTGCAAGAAATATTACATGCGACAATAATGGCTCTGTTGGCCTTAGATTCATCAAGATATTTTTTGATTTCTCAGAAGGCAAAAGATAGTAGGCTCTTAGGGCCGCCTTAGCTATATTTGTTGCTCCTTGAATCTTAATCTTTTTGATTCTATTGCAAATACTATTAAAAATTATTTTTTTGAACATTTTCCTCTTTTTAACTTATTTAGTAATAAAAACATAGTAGATATATAAATATTGGGGTTAATGCAGTATCTGTAAAACTTATAAACTAAAAGAGAAATTTAAGAGTTTATTATATTCAAGGACTTATTCATTTGAACAAGTTTAAGCCTTGAATAGATCGGAAAGGACATTCATCTGCTTAATTTTGTTCTTTACTATAAAAGCCTAAATTTTGGCTGTCGCATTATCTTATCAAACTAAACAATTAATAAAACTACAACTCTGCTAGAATAAGTTCAGTAAGTTTTTCAAATAAAATTCTAAGTCTTTTTTAATAGGATTAACGAAGAATTTTAAGTGTAGATCTATTATTGATCTTTATTAGAGAGACTCTAACGCGGTACTGGTTGTAGCGAAAAGTCTGCTAAAGAGCCCGGAGAAATGTCTGAATTGCTCTTAAGATAATTCCTTTCTTCTATGAGGGACTCTAACCTTCCGGAGATATTAGAGATAACTGGAGAATCTTGCTTAGAAGAGAATGAAGAAAAATAAAGTGTTCCTGCAAATAAAAAAGAAGCTGCTACTCCGGCAGTCCATAAAGCAATCTTATCCCAGATAGTTTTCTTAAATTCTATTGGTCGCAAGTAATTAACGCAAGGCTGAGAATTTAATTGATTTAAATCTAAAGTATCCACTTTAGGTAAATTACCTGAGGCAATATAGGGTGAGAAATCAAATGTTCTAACTTTTGGAATTTCTAATTTAGTTTCTATACTCTTATGATTGCCCTGTTCGTTTCTCAACTCTACAAGAACCCTCTTTACCCCAAAAATTCTATGACTCTTCCTTAAGTATGTGCTTTGATTTATTAGATCATTAAGAGATCTAAATTCTTCTCTAGATTCCAATTTCAGAAGTTTAGAAACCGCTTTCATTCTGCCCTTATAAGTAAGAACCTCTTGCTTTGTCCCATCTTCAAAAATATAGGTCTTTGCTCCACGTATTCTTTTTCCTTGTTTATGAAGACGTTGACTAACATAAGTCCCGTTCAAAATTTGAAGAACCTCTTCTGGCATATTGGGAGAATAGTTTCTAGAACTAATATTAGAAGCATAAGCTGATACTGCTTCTTTATATAAAAAATTCATTTTTTTATTAATTACCATTTTCTAGTTACTACTTAAATAGATAGATAAATGATATTATAAATCTTTCGGAGAGAGATTGTGTTACACTAATAAATTATCACCTTTTAAGGTAACACCATCGGGTTAAGAGAATTTGAGATCCAAGAATTTATGTTTTTAATGTTCTGTTTTAAAGTAGGGAAAGTATTAAAAACATAAATTATCTTGAATAAAGATGTTTGAATTGCTTATAAACCCAAAAAGAGCTGAAAGACAGCCCTGGCATATGTTTATTGTTGGCCTTTTATATGGTGGCTTGGCTATGTTTTTAACATGGCTTTTCTTTTCAGGAGATTTTGTAAATTCTCAGTATATGGGTTGGATACTTGTTTTATTCTGTGTTCTTTTTTCTTTTCCTTTTATATACTATATGATAAAACTGGAAGAGAGAAGAGACGATGAGGACTATGAAAATGAAGGCAGACTTTTATTTGCTCATAGAAAAGCACTTTATTCTTTTATGTGGCTTTTTCTGGGTTTTATTGTGGCTTTTTCAATTATACATATGATTTTGCCTAGAGGAAATCTCCTCTTAAAAACTCAGATAGAAGTTTTTTGCCAAATGAATAATAAAGATAATTATGATATTTGTTTAAGTCAGTATGGTTTTGGAGATTCTTCAAGCCTAACAGGCACTGTTACTTCTAGCCAAAGACTCTTGAGAATATTTGAAAATAATGCTGGAGTATTAATATTTACAATAATTTTATCACTAATATTTGGAACAGGAGCTATATTTATCTTGGCCTGGAATGCGAGTGTTATTGCTGCTGCAATAGGCATTTTTTCAAAAATGAATATTATGAATCTGCCCATAGCAGTAGGCAGATTTATGATACATGGTGTGTTTGAGATAGCAGCATATTTTATAGCTGCCCTTGCAGGAGGAATATTAAGCATAGCCATAATAAGACGAGAATATAAAACCGATAGATTCTGGACAATAGTGGAAGATTTTCTGGCTCTAATCATAGTCGCGCTTGTAATTTTAGCTATTGCTGCTGCAATAGAAGTATTTATAACCCCAAGAATATTTCAAAATTTAGCTATATAATAAATATGAAAATTAGAATACATTTTCAATTACTCGCTTGTGGAGGACAAGCTTCGTAAAATGGAGAACTTTGTTTGTGCAAATTGCAGGTTTAGATTTTCTGCAAGCAAAGCAGATAATACTTGCCCATATTGTGGAAAAAGAACACTGGAAAAAGAAAGATCTGCTTCTGAACTTGTTGATGAAGTCTCAAGTCTGCTAAACGAATAGAAAATGGAAGAAAAAAATTTAGAGAAGAGGTCAGAGATAACTATGCCTCATGAAGAGATTTCAAAAGAAGAAAGAGTAGTTCAGGAAAGAGAGAGAAAAATTTTTAATTCTGTAAAAAGAAATCCTGCAATAATATTCTATTTTCTTCTTATAGTCTTGGTTATACTTGGAGTATATATTCGTATGCAACCCCTTCTTGACCACGGAGGCAGGCCCGGATTATGGGACTCAACAACAAATGATTATACTCTTGGGCCAGATCTCGATCCTTTCTTATTTCTGAGATATGCAAAAGAAATTATAGAAAATGGTTCTTTATCTAGGATGGATACATTGAGAAATGTTCCTCTTGGGTTTGATACTTCAAGAGAGCTACAGATGGTAAGCTATATGATTTTTTTTACATACAGATTATTAAATATATTTGGGAGCTACAGCATTAATTATGCTGGTGCTTTTATGCCTGTTCTATTCTTTGCTCTAACAATAATTGCTTTTTTCTTATTTGTAAGAGAAATATTTTTAAGAAAACATGAAAAAGAAAGCTATGTAAAATCAAGCATTATTGCCCTCATTGCAACCTTCTTTATGATTGTTATCCCCGCTTTTTTATCTAGAACTGTTGCAGGAATACCTGAAAAAGAGAGTGTTGCTTTCTTTTTTATGTTTCTCTCTTTTTACTTATTCTTAAGGGCTTGGAAAGCAGAGAGTATTAGACTTTCTGGTCTCTTAGCAGTATTAGCCGGTTTATCAACAGCACTTATGGGGCTGACTTGGGGTGGTGTAAGCTATGTCTACCTCACTATAGGGGTATCAAGTTTAATTGCTTTTATACTCAATAAATTTAATATGAAAGAAACGATTGCATATGGGCTTTGGTTTATTTCTTCATTAATCATTTTCCTTACATTTACTAATAGAGATACCTTAAAGGGTGTTATAACTTCAATAGATAGTGGGCTTGCTTTCGTCGTATTGCTTATTTTGGTCTTGCATTTAGTTATCTGGAAAACAAAAATTAAAACTTTGTTTAAATTAGAACAAATAAAACTTCCTAAAACAATAACTTCAATAATAATAACTGTGTTGCTTGTCTTAATCTTGGGTTCTGTTCTCTTTGGTTTTTCTTTCTTTGGAAATAAAGTATCGAATCTATATAATAATCTCATAAAACCTACAACAGGAAGATGGAATACGACTGTTGCCGAGAATAGACAGCCATATTTTAGTGAGTGGGCAGGAGGTTTTGGAGTAGCTATCTTTTGGTTATTTGTTACAGGTTCTGTGGTTTTATTCAGAGAAATGTTAGATAAACTCAAGAAAAAAGAGGCTTGGGTTCTTACAGGATTGTATATACTTTTCTTTCTTGGATTGGTTTTTTCAAGATATGCGCCCCACCCTTCTTTATTTGATGGGGAGAATTTTATAAGTAAATTAATTTATTTCGGTTCTGCATTACTGCTTATCGCTTTCTTTATATATTATTATATAAAGGATCATAAAGAAAATCTCCTTAATTTTGAAAAAATGCTTTTTGAGTATTTATTTTTATTCGTGCTCTTTATATTAACTTTACTTACAGCAAGGGGTGCTGTAAGACTTATCATGGTCCTTGTTCCTATTGCTCCGATCTTTTTATCATATCTTATTGTTGATCTGGGTTATAAAATGAAAACAAGTCTAGTTGAAAATATTAGAAGTTGGATTAGAATTTTAACAATCCTAATCATTTCTGGATTAGTATTGTCTCTTATAATCTATACCCAAGCAAGCACTTTAATCTTAATCTTACTGACTCTTTCTATCATTGTTGCAGAAATTTTAAGAGATTTTAATAAGGATCGCGAAGGAATTATAAAAAAATTAAGTATTGTATTCTCAATACTTTTCTTAATTGTTTCTTTGCTAAGTATTTTCAATGGTATAGGATACTACAATGGGGTAAAATCAGAATCCTATAGTTACATCCCGAACTATTATACTATCCAATGGCAAGAAGCAATGAGTTGGGTTAGAAATAATACTTTGCCAAACTCCGTATTTGCACACTGGTGGGACTACGGTTATTGGCTTCAATCAATAGGAAATAGAGCAACTGTAACCGACGGAGGAAATGCAATAGTTTGGTGGAATTATCTGACAGGAAGACTCGTGCTAACAGGAGATAATCAGGAAGATTCTCTTAACTTTTTATGGAATCATAATGCTACTCATTTGCTTATAGATTCAAGCGATATAGGCAAGTATGGCGCATTTGCTCAGATAGGAAGTAATGCAGATTATGACAGATATAGCTCTGGTCCAACAACAATGCTTCTTAATGAGAAACAGATTCAAGAGACTTCTAATGGTACATTTATGGTCTATCAGGGAACTTCTTGTGTTGAAGATGATATAAATTATAATCAAAATAACGTGAAGATATTTATACCGGGTGTAACAAAAGACAAAGACGGAAATCCTCAATGCAATGCTTTTTTTGCAGGTATAACTTTGGAGATTTCTAATAAAAATAATTTACAAAAGTTTGAACAGCCAAATGTAGTAGTTTACTATAAAAATACCCCTTATAATTTTCCTCTGAGATATATCTATCAGTCAGGAAAATTATATGATTTTAAAACAGGACTAGAAGCAACAATGGATATTATAGAAAGAGCACAAGTAAGTGAGAAAGGCCTTCAGATAAATAAAAATGGGGCAACTATTTTTATATCTCCAAGAGTAATGAAAGGTTTTCTTGGACAGGTTTATATCTTAAATGATCCTTTAAATAATTTCCCTAATTTTAAGATAGTTCATTCAGAACAGGGATATTTTACATCCTACTTTAATAGTCTTGGTGCAAACTTGGGAGAGTTTTCTTATCTGGATAATTATGGCGGTTTAAGTGGACCCATAAAAATCTGGGAAATTAAATATACTGGGAATGAAAAAATCAATGAAGATTATCTTACTAAAATGCCGCCAAGCAATATAACTTGGAAATTTTAGAGAGAATACAAATATCTGTTGCTGGACTTGCAGAATCTTATCTATAAACCAGATTTAGCTTCTATAAAGGATATACAATATAACAAAACTATAAGAACATATGAGCTTTTTATTAATAAATATCTCTCTAACTTCTTTCGTAAGTAGTTGTTATTGAAGATTTTTAGAGCTTATTTAAAATGGCCTTTCAGCGATCAGAGTTTATTACGAATATTTATTAAGTTATTAACTTTGCAGTTAAATAACATTTAAAAGCTCAGAAAATTTATAAAAACATGGAAGAATTATTATTCCTGCCTGTATTTGCAAGTATAATTATAACTTTAGTCTTCTTGCCTGCATGGATAAGAAAAGCAAGACAGATTAATTTAGTATGGGAAGATATGAATCAGTATGGACATCCAAAAAATCTTCCTGGTGCTGGAGGCATTATAGTTCTTATGGCTTTTGTATTAAGCGTATTGATTTATGTTGCTATAAAGACATTTATATTAAAAACTAATTTAACTTCTATGGAGACATTTGCTCTCCTTACAACAACAATAATAGCCGGTATTATTGGTTTTGTTGATGATATACTTGGCTGGGTAAGGGGTGGATTGAGAAAAAGATTAAGAGTTATTCTTGTAATAATGGCTGCTATTCCTTTAATGGTCATTAATGCAGGAGAATCCTCTATAAATCTCCCTATACTGGGTCTAGTAAATACTGGCTGGGTATATCCCCTGATATTGATTCCGATAGGCGTAGCAGGAGTTACTACAACCTATAATTTTCTTGCAGGATTTAAAGGATTAGAGGCAGGACAGGGAATAATAATATTAACCTTTTTATCATTAATTGCTTATTTAACAGACTCTTCTTGGCTTGCACTAATAGGCCTATGTATGGTCGCAAGCCTTATTGTCTTCTATTTTTTCAATATAAAGGCTGCTACAATACTTCCTGGTGATGCTCTAACTTATTCTGTCGGAGCTTTAATTGCTTCTATGGCTATAATCGGAAATTTTGAAAGAATAGCCATAGTTGTATTTCTTCCTTATATAACAGAGTTTATACTAAAGTTAAGAGGTAAATTAAAGAAACAGTCTTTCGGTATACCCAATAAGGATGGAAGTCTTGAAATGCCTTATGATAAAATTTATGGCTTAACTCATGTCTCTCTTTTTATATTGAAAAAATTAAAGAAAAAAGTATATGAAAAAGATATTCCGAGATTTATATTCTGTATTCAGATAATACTCTGTCTCCTGGCTCTGATAATCTTTAGAAATTCTTTATTTGTTTTATAATAAAATGAATTTAAAAAAGTCTTTTGAAAGTGAATTATTTCGTGCTAGTTTTATACTTCTGGTACTTATGAATATTGCTAATGTTTTGAATTATATTTTTCATTTTGTCATGGGCAGAATGCTTGGGCCCTCGGATTATGGTATTCTCGCAGTTCTTACGAGTATGATTTATATCTTTAGTGTTCCAACCGCTTCAATACAAACGCTGGTAGCAAAATATACGACTAATTTTAATGTTAAAGGGGAATATGGCAAAATAAAGGGCATGTTAAAAATAATGGTTATTGAAGCAAGCATATTAGCCACAATTTTATTTGTTTTATTTTATTTTTGTTCTATTTTTCTAGTCAGTTATCTTAAAATTTCTTTCTGGATACTTTGTTTAACTGGAGTTTATCTATTCGGAGCTTTTTTATCTCCAATTGGGATGGGAATTCTTCAGGGCTTAAAAAAATTTTCTGTTCTTGGATGGAATACTATTCTTAATAGTTTAATAAAAATAACAATTGCTGTTATTTTGGTCTTATTTGGATTTGGAATCTATGGACCAATAATGGGATTTATTTTAGGTACTTTCATTTCATTTCTTTTTATATTTCCTTTTATAAAGGAGATAATAAATTCGGAAGAGATAGCTGAAAGAAAAGCCATAATCTCGAGAAATAGTTTATCTACACTTATCTCTCTCTTTATAATTACACTTATGTATAGTTTAGATATAATTTTTGCCAAGATTTTATTTCCAGCTGATATTGCTGGAAAATATGCTGTTGCCTCTATGATTGGAAAAATAATTCTCTTTGGAACAGCATCTGTAAATGGTGCAATGTTTCCAATAAGTTCGGAGAGATTTCTTAAATCTGATAAGGAAAAAACTCGCAGTGTAATAACAAAGACATTTTTTATAATTCTGATATTATGCTTAATTGCTATTGCTTTTCTTGGTTTTTTTCCTAAATTTGTCGTCGGACTTTTATTTGGAAGTAAATATCTTGAAATTTCAAATATTATGCTTTATATAGGCATTGCTTTCAGTATGCTATCCCTTACAAATACCTGGATTTTGTATAAGATTTCTATTGAAGAATTCCGAATAAGACATGCTGGAATTTTGATTATATTTTTGATTATCCAGATAGCCCTATTCATACTTTTCAGTAAGAATTTATATTCTTTTGCTCTTGCATTTGTATTTTCCACAATAATTACTTTTTTAGGAAGCATTCTTCTAATAAGAAAATGGAGATAATATGGAAGAAGTAATCATAATAATACCTGCCTATAATGAAGAAAAAAGAATAGGTGCTACCTTAGAAGAATATGGCAGATTTTTTAATGAAGAAAAGAAGACAAAAAAGATAGATTATAAAATTATCGTCGTTATTAATAATACAAAAGACAGAACTGAAGAAATAGTTAAGATTTGTCAAGAGAAAAACAAGAATATAAAATATCTTAACTTTAAACAGGGCGGAAAGGGTTTTGCAATTATTGCAGGTTTTAAAGATGCTCTGAAAGACAAAAAAAATAATTTAATTGGATTTGTCGATGCAGATATGGCTACTTCTCCTCAGGCTTTTTATGATCTAATTAATAATATAAAGAGTTATGATGGAATTATTGCCAGTAGATATATTAAATATTCAAAAGTTAATCCAAAACAAAGTCTGGAGAGAATTTTTGTTAGTAGAATTTTCAATTTTTTAATCAGAAGTCTATTCCTCATGCCATTTGCAGATACTCAATGTGGGGCTAAGCTATTCAAAAGAAAAACTCTTGAAAATATAACATCCAAGCTTGGAATGACGCAATGGGCTTTTGATGTAGAATTGTTGTATTTGATAAGAAAAGCTGGCTTTAAAATTAAAGAATATCCTACTATTTGGGCCGATAAAGAGTACTCTAAGATAAATTTTATGAAGGCTGGGCCAAGAATGGCTCTTTCGATTATAAGGCTAAGATTAATAAATTCTATTTTCGAACAACTATTAAAGCCATTAAAGATAATAGCAAAGTTTGGAGATTATTTAATAAATAAAACTTCATCTAAAAATAAATGAACAAAAGACTAATTTATTTATCATTAATAGCAATAATTCTTCTAGGATTATTTCTCCGAATGTATGGCATAAGTAATCAGAGTTACTGGTTAGATGAATCTTATAGTATCTCTGACGCTCACAAAACCTCATTGACTGGGGTTTTAGCAAGTTTAAAAACTGATCAACCAGTACCTCCCCTTTATTTTATCCTCCTTCATTTTTGGATTCAATTATTTGGACTGTCTGAGTTAGCAACAAGATCATTATCCTCAATCTTTTCAGTTTTTTCTATAATTTTTGTTTATTTGACTGTGAAGAAAATATCAAAAGAAGAGGTGGCGTTGCTAACCGCTTTGATTTTTGCGATTTCACTTCCTGAAATTGTCTTTGCGCAAGAAACAAGATGTTATGCCTTTTTTACATTTCTTGCTGTTTTGTCTACATATTATTTTATAAAATCTATATCCGAAAATAAAAAATATAACTATTATCTCTATACTCTTCTTATAACTCTTGCAGTATATACCAACTATTTTGCAGTAGTTTTAATAGCCTTACAGCTTTCTTACTTTTTATTTGCAAAGTATAACATTCATAAACTTTATTCTATCCTCTTGTGTCAAGTAATAGCTGGATTATTATTCATGTTTTGGTTTCCAACTTTATTAAGGCAGATTATTCCCCTACAAAGATATCATCAAGAGATGTTCCTGGCTTATAACTTTCCACCACTAATTGCAGAATTGGGTTTGTTTGTATTTTTTATTCCAATAATTTTATTCTTCACTTTAATAGCTTTTTTTTATTTTAATAATAAACTTTCATTTAATATGATAATAAGAATTAATGATAAATATCCTTATATTTTACCTTTGATTTTTATTCTTTGTCTTATACTTTCAACCCCCCTGCTAATAAAATCTAAAATGGGTGTAAGATATTATGTATTTTTATCATCGGCAATTTATTTTATTGTAGCTAAAAATGCCCTTCTATTAAATAAAAATCTAAAAAAGGTAATTTTAATTTTGCTATTCTTAGCTTTTGCATTCTCTTTGATGGTTGGGTATAATTCAATAACAAAAACTCAGTGGAGAGAAGCAGTTAATTTCATAGAATCAGAAAAAAATATTGGAGAGGGGGCAATAGTCTTAGAAACAAGCGAAAATTTGTTTTTAACCAATATTTATTATAAAGGTAATCTGCCGATAATACCCATTTATAGTAATATGACTCATTCTGCTTCAGAACTTAAGGAAAAAATAGATGATAAAGATTATGTCTGGTTGGTTTTATCAAGGAACTGGGCAAGAAAAGAGCTGTATAAAAATATTCTTGATAGTTTATATGGAGAACCTGACACACAAAAAGAGTTTTTTGATATTAAGATTTATCTTTACAAAATGAAATAATCTGAATTTATTTTTTTATCAAACCTATTCTATGTTCAAGTATAAGCCAGAGCATTTTTAATCCTATGGCGGCTGTCCTCTTAAAATCTCCTGTAGCTGAAGAAATACCAATTCTTCGTAAATATTTAACAGGAATTTCTATATATTTAATTTTATTTCTTATAACCTGAAGCATCATGTCCGGATTAAATTCCATTCCACTAATTGTAAATTTTCTTTTTATTTTTTCATAAGCTGATCTTTTAATCAGCCTGTATGTACATCCCACATCAGATAAATGGGAGGTATTAAATAAAAACTCAATAAATTTTGCCACAGCATAATTTCCCCATTTCAGGAACCAGCCCATGTTTGCACCTTCCCCAATCATAATTGAAGTGGTTCTTGTTCCAAAAACAACTTCAAAGTCATCAGAATATGCAAGAAGCTTAATAACATCATTTGGCTCAAATGTTCCATCGGGCTCAATCATAATCAAAATATCGCCTGTTGCTTCATGTAATGCCCGCCTATAACCCCATCCAAAACCCTGTCTAGTTTCTAAGAAATATCTTGCTTTTGTTTTAAATATCTCCTCCTTTGTCCCTTTTGTAGCATTATTATCTACTGCAATGACCTCATCAATATATCCTGTTTTAAAGAGTCCGTTTATACATTCTCTTATCGAATTTTTCTCATTATAAGTTGAAAATACAACTGAAATCTTTTGTTTTTTCCACATGTCTTTGAATAGTCTTTAGGATTTAAAAGCCTTTATTTTTTCTAAGTTAGTTAATTATCTTACAAATTTCATTCTAAGCTTATTTACTCTAAAATATGCTCGCTCCATCATGGGCGTAATTGACAATTTCTTAAATACATTCAGCAAAGGGCTTAGGACATTAAAGTG
>CAYHEY010000005.1:0-13863 GCA_964355735.1 Candidatus Woesearchaeota archaeon | reverse complement strand
AGGACAATTTGGTTTATTCTCAAGAATAGCTTATAATAATTCTATTATTGCTGTTAAAAAAGCCGCTGATTCTGCTATCATAAAGAAACCCTTGGATCATTATGGTTTTGTTAGAGGAGATTTTATCATTGTTTCTGGAAGTGTTCAAGGCCCTGCTAAAAGACAATTATTATTAACTTCTCCTTTAAGACCGACTAAAAAACAAGCTAAGAAAAATTATGAACTTTTGGAGTTGAGATAATGAAAATTCAAGTATATAATACGCAGGGAAATAAAGAAAAAGAAACTAGCACAAGTATATTTGACTTTCATCCGATAAGGCTTGATATTGTTCAAAAGATATGCGAGGTTGAAAAAGCAGAAGAAAAACAACCCTATTCTCCTTTTTATTTAGCAGGATTGCAAACTTCTGCTTCGGGAAATGTTAAGCATAATAGACATGTATGGAAAACAGATAGAGGAAGAGGCTTATCAAGACATCCTAAAAAAAGAATGTCTGACAAAGGAGACAGATTTGTATGGGTTGCAGCTGTTTCTCCAGGAGTTAGAGGGGGAAGTAGGGCGCACCCTCCAAAAATTATAAAGACTGCTTTAAAGATAAATAAGAAAGAGAAAGAACTGGGAATTAGAAGTGCTTTGGCAATGGTTGCTTCTGTAGATAAAATAAAAGAAAAATATTCTAGCTTGACTAATTTAGACATTAAGATAAAATTGCCTGTTGTATTAGATTCTAAGATCTTGCAATTAAAGACAAAAGAATTTTTTCAATCAATTGAAAAGATATTTGGGGCAGAATTGATTAATGTGGCTCTGCAAAGCAGAGAAACTCGAGCAGGAGTAGGAAAGATGAGGGGCAGGAGATACAAAAAGAGTCAGGGATTATTGTTTATAATAGGAAATAGAGAAGAATTTAGAATAAATGGGATAGAAGTCATAAATGTTAATCAACTCAAGATAAGAGATATTGCTTCAAATGGAGCAAGACTTACTATGTTTACAGAAGAAGCTGTAAAAGAGCTGGAAAAAAGATTAAATTCTCAAGGAGAAAAGAAATGATAAAAAAATTCAAGACAACAGAAAAAACAGTAAGAGTAGTTGAGATAAATAATGCTCTTGTGCTTGAAGTCGGTCTTAGAGACAAAAAAGACAAAATAAAAAAAGAAGTAGAAGAAACTTTTAAGGTCAAAGTAAACCGCGTTAATACTTTAATTAAGGACAATAAAAAATATGCTTATATAAAAATGGATAAGAAAAATCCTGCAATAGATGTTGCAACAAAATTCGGAGTAATCTAGTATGGGAAAAACAATAATACAACAAGCTCGAGGACATGGAAGCTTTACTTATAGAGTAAGAAGAAGAGCTTACATATATGAGATAAGTTATCCTAGACTTGATGTTAGTGGAAAAGCAAAAGTTATTGGGTTGATAAATTCTGCAGGGCATACTGCTCCTCTTGCAAAAATAAGAATAAATGATAAAGTTTTCTACATACCTGCTTGCCAGGGCTTAGTTGAGAATCAGGAAATGGAAATAGACGGAACAACTGTTGCTTTAGGAAATATAATGAAATTAAAAGATATACCTAATGATACGCCTATTTTTAATATAGAAATTAGACCAGGAGATGGTGGAAAAATGGTGAGAACAAGTGGAAATTATACTACTATAATAAAAAGAACAGAAAAAACAGCAACTTTACTTTTATCCAGCAAAAAAGAAGTTGAATTGAGTAAAGAATGCAGAGCAACAATAGGAAAAGTAGCAGGTCAAGGAAGAAAATTAAAACCAATTATGAAAGCAGGAAAAAAATGGCATATGATGAAAGCAAGAAACAAATTATGGCCTAGAACATCTGCTGTTAAGTTTAATGCTGTTGATCATCCGTTCGGAGGAGGAAGAGGGAAAAGAATTAAAAGCAAGATTGCTAAGAACAATGCACCTCCTGGAGCAAAAGTAGGTCATCTTCACCCAAGAAGAACAGGAAAAAGAAAATAAAATGGCAAAAGAATTTACATACAGAGGAAAAACAATTGAAGAATTGAAGAAAATAGATACTCGTGAGTTTGCAAAAATTGTGAAATCAAGAACAAGAAGAGCTTTGCTTAGGCAGACACAGAATATAGAAAATTTTGTTTTAAAATGTGAAGAATGCTCTAAAAATAAAAAACAAATAAAAACACATTTAAGAGATTTGATTATTGTACCTAAGATGGTAGATTATACTATTTGCATACATAATGGAAAACAATTTATTCCAATACAAATAATTCCTGAAATGCTTGGACATAGGCTTGGAGAGTTTTCTGTAACAAGAGAAAAAGTTAAGCATGGAGCAGCAGGAATAGGTGCAACTAAATCTAGTATGGCTAAAGCCACAAAGAAGACATAATGGTGCAAGAAACAAAACAAGATAGACAAGAGAAACAAAAAGTAGAAAATGAAAAGGAGATTGAATCCCCAAAAAACCTTAGTGCTTTAGATAAAGAAGAGAAAAAAATCGAGAAAAAGAAAGAACAAAAAAAAGTTGTAAGAGAATTTGCTCTTGTTAAGGGATTGAATCTTCATATCTCTGTCAAAAAGGGCTTACATATATGTGACATGATAAGAGGGAAAAAAGTAGAGGATGCTATAAAAATGACAGAAGAAGTTGGAGTGCTTAGAAGAGTAGTCAAAATGCATAACCGTGAAGTTCCCCACCAACACGGAAAAGGTATTATGGGCGGAGCATATCCTGTAAATGCCTCTAAAGAATTTGTAAAACTTTTGAAGCAATTAAAAGCGAATGCAATCTATCATGGTATTGATATTGAAAAAGCGGTCCTTACACTATGCAAAACAGATCAGGCAAGCAAACCATTTAAAAGAGGCGGAGCAAGAGCAAAAAGAGCACATGTTGTCTTAAGACTCGAAATTAAAAAGGAGACAAAAAAATGAAAGAAGAAACATATGTGAGAATATTAACCGAAAATTTTGGGATGAGTCCTAGTGAAGCAGATATAAATGCTAGAGTAATAAGAGCACTTTATGAAAAAAATAATGGGAAAAAAGAAGGAAGTATTGCGGAGATAATTATAAGGGGAGAATATATCTCAGAAGGAACAGACGAAGATCAAACAAAACCTAAGAGGATTAAAATAGTTCATAATGTTTTGAGAAGAGTAGTAGATGAAGTTGGTAGATTAAGAACAAGGGGTCTTCTAACTACAGGAGATAATTTAACTTTTAGATTAAATTCAGATCTAGTCCAAAGGCTAGACTTGGCTCAGAGTTCCAGCGAATAAAAATGGATGAAAAAAAATTTGTAGATTTCAAGAAAAGAGAATATGCGATAAAAAAATATATCTGGAATAATCTTGGAAAAGGAAAAGTAAGTGCAATAAGAGTAGAATATACCCCTGTAGGTGAAAAAATTGTTGTTGCGACAGACAAGCCGGGTTTGATAATCGGCTCTAGAGGAGAAAAGATAGATTTACTGACCCGAGTTTTAAAACAAAGATTTAAACTTGAGAATCCAAATATAGACATAGAAGAAATAAGAAATCCTAGCCTAGATGCCCAATTAGTTGCAGACAGAATAGCGATAGAGTTAGAAAAACTGGGAAATCTTAAGTTCAAAACAATAGCTTACAAAGAACTTGTGAGAATTATGAGGGCAGGAGCATTAGGAGTAGAAATAAGATTAAGTGGCAAACTTCCGAGCGATAGAGCAAAATCCTGGAGATTCTCTACAGGTTATCTCAAAAAAGTAGGAGATAGTGCAAAAGTAGTAGATAGAGCTCAGTCAGTAGCTTTAACAAAACTGGGAATAAGTGGAATAAAGGTGAGCATACTCTCTCCCGATGCTAAGATTCATGATAAAATAGAAATAAATGATGATATAAGAAAGAGAATACTTGGCACAGAAATTATTGAAGAAAATCTAGATAAAAAACTCAAACCTAAGAAAAAATCTAAGAAAGAAAATGAATCTAAAGGAGAGGTAAAATAAAATGGCTATACTAAAAGCAAAAGAAATATCAAAAATGAATGAAAAAGAAATAAAATCTAAAATTGATGAATTAAAAATAGAGAGAATAAAAGCTGGAATAAACAATCAGAAAGCAGGAAAATCAAATATGAAAGAGATAAGAAGAACAATAGCGAGACTATTAACTTTTAAAAAAGTGAAAATGAACCAAGAGAAAAAATTAGTAGATGATACGAAAAATAAGAAAAATAGTAAAGAAAATAAATCGGAGGTTAAGAAATAAATGGAAATATGTCCTAAATGTGGTCTGCCTATACAGGCCTGTGTATGTCAGGAAATAGGGAAAGAAGAACAAAAAATAAAAATAGAACTTGTAAAAAGAAAATATGGAAAACTAATAACTACAATAAGTGGATTAAAGGACATTAATATAAAAGAGATACTCAGAGAATTAAAACAAAGATTGGCTTGTGGAGGAACAATGAAAAATGAAATTATAGAACTACAAGGAGATCATCAATCCAGAATAAAGCCAATATTAATAAAGCTTGGATTTACAGAGGAATCTATAGAAGAATAAATATGACAAAAAAAATAATAGACAAAATTAAGAAAGAAGATAATGTATGTAGAGACCCAAGGTGCCCTTTCCACGGAGATTTAAAGGTAAGAGGACGAGTCTTTCAAGGAAAGGTCACAAAAAAATTTAGTAATAGGGTAGTTATAGAATTTGAAAGAACAATATATATGCCCAAATATGAGAGATATGCTAAATCTAGAACAAAACTACATGCTCATCTTTCTCCTTGCCTAGCAGAATCTATCGATGTTGGAGACTATATAGAAATAAAAGAATGCAGGCCATTAAGCAAGATAATAAGTTTTGTAGTTACAAATAAAGTAAAAGAAGATAATGGGGTAAAAAAATGAAACCAATAAATGCGAGAGTAACAAGAGGACTTAATATAGGAAGCAAGCTTGTTGCCGCAGATAATAGTGGAGCACTTATACTAAGATTAACAGGAGTCAAAGGTGGAAAAGTTGGAAGAGGAAGACAGCAATATGCAAAAGTAGCTGATCAGGTAAAAGTATCTGTAAGAAAAGGGCTTCCAGAAATGAAAGGAAAAGTATTTGATGCTATTATTGTCAGACAAAGAATGCCCTATAGAAGACTTACAGGAGAGAGAATTGCTTTTATAGACAATGCAGCAGCTCTTTTGAAAGATGATAAGGGAAATCCAAAAGGAACTCAGATTAAAGGTCCTGTTGCAAGAGAGGTTTTTGAAAGGTGGCAAAGCGTAGCTAAAATCGCTAAGTTTGTATTATAAAATGAAAAAACAATTTTCAAGATACTGGAATTCAAGTAAACAACCAAGAAAGCAGAGAAAATTCAGAGCAACAGCTCCAAAACACATAAAACAAAAAATGCTTTCTTCACATTTGTCTCACGAATTAAGAAAAAGATATTTTAGGAGAAGTTTTCAGATTAGAAAAGGAGATAATGTAAAGATAATGTCTGGAGAAAATAAAGGAAAAAGTGGAAAAATAGAAGTAGTAGATACAAAAAGAGGAAGAGTAGCGATAGAGGGAATACAAAGAACAAAGAAAGAAGGATCTAAAGTCAACTTATTCTTTAATCCTTCAAAATTAATGGTTTTGGAACTGAATCTTGATGATAAGAAAAGATTAAATTCTATTAAAAAAGAAAATAAAGTTTTAGAAAATAAATCCGAGGTTAAAAAATAAAATGCACATAAAACGAAGAGCAATCCCAGTATTCTGGCCAATATCCAGAACCGGCTCAAAGTATAATGCTGTTCCTAGTCATGACTCTGAAAGGGCTGTACCTTTAGTTGTCTTTATGAGAGATGTTCTTGGGCTTGTTAAAAACAAAAAAGAACTTAAAAAAATACTTAATGAAAAAAAGGTTTTTGTAAATGGGAGGGTAATAAAAGAAGAAAATTTTCCATTAATATTTTTTGATAACCTCGGTCTTCCAGCTATGAAAAAGTATTATAGAGTATGGATGAATGGAAAAAGATATAAGTTAATTGAGGTATCAGAACAAGAATCTCATACTCGCGTATATAAAATAATAGGAAAAAGAAAAATTAGTAATGAAAAGATTCAGATAAATCTCGACAATGGTAAGAATCTAATCTCTTCTGTTAAGATGAAAGTAGGCGATTTTGTGATACTTGATGACTTGAGTAATAAAATTGTAAGGACTGTTTCTTTGAATAAAGGGGACAATGTTATTGCCCTTCAAGGAAAGCATGCAGGAAAAGAAGGGAAGATTAAAGAAATTGTTCAGGAAGGAGAAGAGAAAATTGCTCTAATTAAATCTCAGGCAGGAGAAATTAAGGCCAATATAAAGAATTTGTATTTCTTTGAATAATAAAATGACAAATAACAAAAAAGTGCAGGAGAAGATGAAAAATGCTGGTCCTAAAGGAGAAAATCCTATGATAAAATCTAAACTAGAAAAAGTAGTTCTTAACTGCGGTGGAACAGAAGAAAAATTAGAGAAAGGGATAAGACTTCTGGGCTTGATAACAGAAAGAAAAATAAAACAGATAAAAACAACCAAGAGAATTCCTTCATTAGGAGTCAGACCAGGATTAAAAACAGGGTGTTGTGTTACAATAAGGGGCGAAGAAAAAGAAAAACTTCTAAAAAGGCTTCTTGGAGCAGTAAACAATAAAATCAAGAAAAAAAGTATTGTAAATAATCATTTCTCATTCGGTATAAAAGAATATTTGGAGATACCTGATATGGAATATCAAAGAGACATAGGTATACTTGGATTAGATGTAACAGTTGTCTTTCGAAAAGCAGGCAAAAGAGTTGCGCTTAAAAAAATTAAGAGAGGAAGATTTCCAAAAAAGCAGGAAGTTACAAAAGAAGAAATAATAGATTATCTAAGAAATAAAATTGGAGCAATAGTTGAATAATGACAGCAAGCGATTGGAACAAAGTATTGAAACAGCTTAAATTAAAGCCAGCAGTTATGAATAAATTCCTCAAGCATAATAGACCAAAAAAAAGGAAATTTGGCATTGCTGCATTCAAATGCGAAAATTGTGGAAGATTTGGAGCGCGAGTCAGTCAATATAATATAAATTTATGTCGCCATTGTTTTAGAGAAATGGCGCTTGGACTGGGGTTTGAAAAATACAGTTAGGAGATAAAATGAGTCAAGATAATGTTTCGGATGGTTTGAATCAGATAATGAATGCTAAAAGAGCTAAAAAGACTTCTCTAGTGCTAACTAGATTTTCTCGACTTCTAATAAGAATAATTGATATGATGAAAGAAAAAGAATATTTGGATTATGAAATTAATGATGGAAAGATTAAGATAACTTTGAAAGAAGTGACAGAATGCAAAGCCATAAAACCCAGATACACTATTGATAAGAATGGAATAGAAAAGTATGCCAGAAGATTTCTTCCTGCAAGAAACCTTGGAGTCATAATAGTTTCTACAAGTCGGGGATTAATGACCCATCAGGAAGCAATGGAAAATAAAATCGGAGGAAGCCTTATAGCTTACTTTTATTAAATGGCTGGAGTAAAAAAACTAGAGTATTCTATCGAAATTAGTCCAGATATAACTGTGAAAATTGGAGATAAAAAAAATGCAATTAAAATGATTAAAGGGAATAAAGAACAGAAGAGAATTTTTCATGATAATATAATTTTTGAATTAGACAATAACAAGCTGAAAGTTTCTATAAAAGGGGCAAAGAAAGACCAGAGAAGAATATTTGGATCAGTTAAGAGTCATATTAGAAATATGCTTGAGGGGCTTGGCAAGGATTTTGAATATGAACTTGAAGTGTGCAATGCGCATTTTCCCATAAATGTCTCATTTGACAAGACAAAATCAGAATTTATGATTAAAAATTTCCTTGGAGAAAAATTTCCAAGAATATTAAAAACAAAGGGTGCAATAGAAGTTGAAGTGAAAATGCCTGTTATAAAAATAAGAGCCCATGATATAGAGCTAGCAGGACAGGTTGCTGCAGATCTAGAAAAAGTAACAAAGATAAGAAATAGAGACAGAAATAAATTTCAAGATGGAATATTTATAACAAAAAAACCTGGGAGGACAGAGATATAAAATGGTAATTAAAAAGAAAGGCGCTAATTTTCAGAGAACAAAATTCTATACTTATGTAAAACTTGGAAAGAGACAGAAAAGCATGAGAAAGTACAGAAGAGCAACAGGAAGGCATAATAAAACAAGACAAAAATGGAGAAGCAGGCCACCGATGGTACAAATCGGATATAAAAATAAGGTTAACCAAAGAGGACTTATAGGTGGAAAAACTCCGGTTCTGGTCTATAATATTGCAGATTTAAATAAAGTCGGTAAGAATAATATAATCATCGTAGGAAAAATTGGAAATAAAAGCAAGATAGAATTAATAAAAGAAATAGATAAGAGAAAATTAAGTGTTCAAAATGTAAATGTAAATAAATTTTTTAAACAAATAAATAAAGAAACAAACTCAAAGAATGAAAAATCTAAATAAAAGAAAAATGCTTGCAGCAAGAGTATTGAAAGTCGGAAAAGGAAGAATCTTATTCGATACCTCCAGCATGGAAGAGATAAAAGAAGCTATTGCAAATCAGGATATAAGAGATCTCTATAATAGAGGTATAATCATGATTAAACCTGTAAAGGGTAGAAGAAAGAAAGAAAATAGAAAAACAAGAAGAGGGCCTGGAAGCATAAAAGTCAAAGTTAAAACCGATAGAAGAGATTATATAATTTTAACAAGAAAATTAAGAGGATATATCTGGGAACTTAGAAACCAGAATAAGATAAGCAGAGAAAGATATGAAGAACTTAGAAGAAAGATTAAAGCAGGAGTCTTTAAGAACAAAGCTCATCTAAAAAATTATATGGAGCAGGAAGTATGAAAATCATAAGCAAGAGAAGAAGACTTGAAGGAAAAACAAATTATGTTAAGAGAAGAAGACTTCTAGAAGGAGCAAAGACACGAATAGTAATAAGAAAAACAAATAGATATATTATAATACAATATGTGGAGAGCAAAGCAGCTCAGGACAAGATATTGGTTTCTAAGTTCTCAAAAGAGCTTTTAGAGTATGGTTGGCCTGAAGAAAAAGCTGGAAGTCTTAAATCTCTTGGTGCAGGCTATCTAATTGGTTTGTTATTTGGAAAGACAATGAATGAGGATTATAAAGAAACAAAACCAGCTATAGATACCGGCCTAATAAGAAATACTAGAGGCTCAAAGATATATGCTGTCATAAAAGGAATAGTTGACGCGGGATTTAATATGGCTCATAATAAAGAAGTTTTTCCAGAAGAAAAGAGAATAAAAAACAAGAATATAATAGACTTTTTTGATAAGGTAAAAGAAAATATCTTAAAGAAAGGAGGAAAGAAATAAAATGGTAGAAGAAAAAAATATAATTGAACCAGAAATAGTTGAAAAAATTGAGAAAGAAATAGTTAAAGAGCTAACAGAAGAACAGGAAAGATTAGTTGACTGGAAACCAAAAACTCTTCTTGGAAGAAAAGTTAAATCTCGAGAGATTAAAAATATAGATGAAATTATAGGAAAAAATATCTTAGAGGAACAGATTGTTGATAGCCTTTTGAGACTAGAATCGGATCTTCTTCTGATAGGTCAATCAAAAGGAAAATTCGGTGGAGGAAAAAGAAGAAGCTGGAGACAAACTCAGAAAAAAACAATGGAGGGAAATGTTCCTAAATTTGGCTGTGGGGTGCTTGTTGGAGACAGAGAAGGTCATGTCGGACTTGGATTTGGAAAAGCAAAAGAAACTCTGCCTGCTAGAGAAAAAGCAGTGAGAAAATCAAAATTAAATATAATAAAAGTAAGAAGGGGCTGCGGAAGTTTTGATTGTTTGTGTAGTGAACAGCATAGTGTTCCTTTTATAGTTGAAGGAAAATCTGGAAGCAGTGTTGTGAGATTATATCCTGCCCCCCAAGGAACAGGATTAGTTATAGGTGATGAATGTAAAAAAATATTAAAACTAGCAGGCATTAAAGATGTTTATAGCAAGACTTTTGGACAAACAAGAACAACTATAAATCTTGCAAAAGCATGCATAGAAGCTCTTAAAAAAACAAATATTAAAATTAAAAAATAAAATGAAAGCAATAATAAGAATATCCGGACTTGTAAAGATGAAAGGCAAACCAGAAGAAGCATTAGATAGACTTAGACTTAGAAAAAAGTATACTTGTGTGCTTATAGACGATAAAAAGCCAGAGATGGCTGGAATGCTGAAAGTAGTCAAAGATTTTGTGGCTTTCGGAGAGATAGATGAAAAAACACTTGAAGAATTATTAAGAGCAAGAGGCAGGAAAATAGGAGATAAAAAAGCAAGAGTAGAAGAATCAGAGACTGCAAAATTAGCAAAAGAAATATTAGCCGGAAAAAATATGATAGAACTTGGATTAAAACCTTTTTTTGGACTTCATCCTGCGCGAGGAGGAATAAATTCTAAGAAGAATTATCCTAAAGGTGTTCTGGGAAATCATAGGGAAAAAATAAATGATTTAATCAGGAGAATGCTATGAAACTTAAAAAAAGAAAAAAAGTAACAAGAATGCATGGACGAGGAATGGGTAGTCATGGTTGGGGAGCAAGAAAAAAACATATTAGCAGTGGAAATCAGGCAGGATTTGGAATGGCTGGAACAGGAAAAACAGCAGGACACAGAGCTTCACTTGTGCATAAATTATATGGTAATGAATATTTTGGAAAACAAGGAATAACAAGCAGAGGTACAAGAAGAAGAAATAATAGAGTTATGAATCTGAATTTCATAAATGAAAATATTGATTCTCTAAAGAAAAAATTCGCAGATAAAAATGGAGTCATAAATCTTGAAGGATATAAAATACTTGGAGACGGAGATTTAAAAGAAAAATTAACAATAAAAGCAAGAACAGCCTCAGAAAATGCAAAAAAGAAGATTGAAGAAGCAGGTGGAAAAATAATACTTACTGCAGATAAAAATGAAGAAGAGAATAAAGAGATAAAACCAGTTATATTAAAAAGCAAAAATCACTCGAGCAAAAATAGTAAAGCTTAAGAATAGAAATAACAAAGTATAAAGAGGTTAAAAAATGCAATTTAAAGATATACTACATAATTTGCCTGAAGTAGAAGGGCCTGTTGAAAAAAAACTTTCTTTTAATGTAAAACTTAAGTGGACTTTAATTGTGCTTGCTTCTTTTTTTGTTCTAGCAAATATTTCTTTATATGGTCTTAGAGTAGACGCACTTATGAAATTTGAGAATATAGCCATATTGCTTGGAACAGATTTTGGAAGTATAATTTCTCTGGGAATTGGACCTATTGTTATGGCTTCGATCATATTGCAGTTATTAGTTGGAAGCAAGATAATCAATATAGATACTTCAACAGAAGAAGGAAAAAAATATTTTCAGGGTCTGCAAAAATTAGTTGTTTTTGGATTTATAATATTTGAATCAATAGTTTATGTAATAATGGGTGGAACTCCTGCTCTTACTGGATTTGAATTGATTGTTATTGCTCAATTAATGATTGGTGGAACACTCGTATTATTTATGGATGAAATATGTCACAAATGGGGTTTTGGTTCAGGAGTATCTTTATTTATAGCCGCAGGAGTTGGCTGGAGATTAATAACAGGATTATTTGGATTTTTAGGAACAGGAAATAAGATACAGCCAATTGGAGCAATACCATCCATATTATTTAATTTCCTTATTGTTGGAGATCCTGATGCAATAAAAACAGGTTTAATTGCTCTTGCTGCTGTTCTCTCCACTGCTATAATCTTTCTTATAATTATCTGGGCTCAATCTCTAAAGATAGAAATACCTTTATCTTATGACCGATTAAGAGGTTATAATGTAAAATGGCCGCTTGCATTTTTCTATGCTTCTAATATACCTGTTATACTTACAGGTGCTTTTGTTGCTAATATTCAGTTATTTGGAGGACTATTAGAGAATTGGTTGAAACATCCGACTTTCTTAGGTCACTTTTCAGGAGGACAAGCTGTTTCTGGATTTGCTTATTGGCTTTCTAGTCCAAACATATTATCTGCTGCTATAAAAGGCAGTCTTGATATGAGGGCTCTTGGTCAGGCAGCAACGCATATTCTTGTTTTTGTTATATTTTCTGCTATTTTCTCTGTTCTATGGGTTAAGACTTCTGGAATGGATGCTGCAAGCCAAGCAAGAAATATAATTCGGTCTGGATTGCAAATTCCTGGTTTTAGAAAAGATGAAAGGGTTTTAGAATCTATATTAAATAGATATGTAATGCCTCTTACGGTTATAGGTGGTATTTCTGTGGGTATTCTTGCAGCAGTTTCAGATGTAGCAGGAACAATAACAGGAGGAACAGCTCTTCTTCTTGGTACGATGATAATTTATCAGTTCTATCAGAATATTGCACAGCAACATGCAATGGACATGCATCCTGCAATGAGAAAGATGATGGGCGGATAGCCAACAATTATTTCTTGGAAGAAAATTTTAACTGGAAGATTGGTGAAATTATATGAAAGCCCTATGGGGAATTTAACAGAAAACTAAAAAGATTTTTTCTTAATTTAAAGCAGTTTGCCCATTTTGCATAAGCACTCCAGCCTTGAAAACTCTCTAAAATTTTCTCTTTGCTTATTAAACCTTGTTTGAATAACTCAATTTTTCTTCTCATGTTCTGAATATTTCTTTTTCTTAATAATCTGTGATGTAAAAAATGCCTAAAACCAACAAAATCAATTCCTTTTGATAAAAGAATTATCCTTGATTTTTGAGGATGTAATTCTATTTTTAGTTTAGACCTCAAAAACCCCCCTATTTGACTTTTCCATATCTCTAACTGTTCTTTGTTCTCATGCAAAATAACAAAATCGTCAACATATCTTATATAATATTTAATTCTTAAAATGTGCTTGGCAAAATAATCTAGCTCATGAAGATAGACGTTAGCAAAAAATTGAGAGGTTAGATTTCCGAGAGGCATTCCTTTCTTGCAAAAACTGGTTTGTCCTTCCCTCGAATTGTTTGTAGTATTGTTTAGAATATTTTTAATCAACCAAATAACCTGTTCATCTTTGATTTTTCTTCGGATTATACTTAAAAGAACTTCATGGTCTACTTCTTGAAAATAGTGCTTGATATCTGCCTTAAGACAATAGGCCTTTCTTGAAAAGTTCTTTGTAACTTTTCTTTTAAATAAATCAAATCTCTTTACAGCAAAGAGAGTTCCTTTTCCTATTTGATTAGCACACGAATCATAAATGAAACTTCTTTCAAAATAATCTCCAATAACCAAGATTAAAGCATGATGGACAATTCTATCTCTAAAATCTGACTTGGATATTTTTCTTGTTTTGGGGTCTGAAATTAAAAAGGTTTCAAGGGGTTTGGGAGAATAGTTTTTTGTTTCTAATTCTCTTGCTAAATATAAAATCTTGCATAAATAATCTCTTTTAAAATTAATTACATCTCTCTTTTTTGTTTTACCTTTCTTTGCTTTTTTATGGGCAAGAATAAGATTCTTAAAAAAAGATATTTCTTCATATAGGGGGATTTGTTCCATTTCTCTGAATAAAAACCCAAAGAAAAGCCATTCTGAAAACGCCATTAGCATTGTTCAAGTTCCTGTTGTTGCCATTGAGGTTGAAATCATTGTCAACACTGCCAATATCGTAGCTCTTATGCTTTCCTATCACTGAAGCTTCTCGTAAGTCGCTTCTGTATTTTATGGCTTAAAATAAATCTGAATAATGCGCTAACAAAAGAGCGTGTGACCTTTCTCGCTATCTTTCTTAAATAGCTTTGCTAAATCAAAATAGCAATTGGGGTAAAATTATTAGGAA
>CAYHEY010000004.1:8881-14217 GCA_964355735.1 Candidatus Woesearchaeota archaeon | reverse complement strand
GTCCTGGCTTGAAAAAGAAAAATCAGCATATTCAATCTCTGTCCTTCCAATCTGCTCTATAATTTTTCCAATATTTGCTTCAGAGTAAAAAATAGCCTTTCCTTCTCGCCTGTCTAATTTGCCTCGCAAGACATAAAATTCTCCATGCAACCCCCAGACAACACTTGAAAAATCCTTAGAAGATTTTAAACTCGTAAGTAGTTTTTTAGACCCCCCATCATTTAGTGTTCTAAAAATTTCTTTCATAATATAATCTATAAGGTCGACTTATAAGCATATAGGGGTTACAGAGCTACATTAAATATTGCTAAAGCAGATTTTATAAGCGAGTATTATAGCTTTTTTAATTAGAAGTATATCTATTTATTGTATAAACTTATTTTAACTAGAATCCTTAGCTTCTTCAGAATTCTCTTCTAGCTCTTCAGAGTCTTCGTCTTCAAATTCAATCATTTCTAAAAGTTCTAAGATTTTATCGAGTTTAGAATTAATCTCATTATATTGTTCTTGTGAAATTCCAGATGAGCTAGAATTATTTCTCGAACTAGAACTTGATCCGCCTTCGCTTCTAAAACAATCGCTACAAAAAACAGGTTTATCTCCTGTTGGCTTAAAAGGAACTTCACATTGTTTTCCACATTTATCGCATGTAACTTCGTGCATCTCAGGTCTTCTTCTTTCAAAGCTTCCAGAATCTCTGTCTCTAAAACCTCCTCTTCTTTCATCTCTCCTTCCTCCTCCAAATCCTCGAGAGCTACCACCAAATCTGTTTCCCGGTCTTTTGCCTTTATTATCAAATCTAAAATTTCCCATTATAATATTCTTAAAAGGGGATTTATAAGGCTTTAGGTTTGACAAATTAGAAGGTCAATTAAATATTTTTAACTAAGTTTCTACTTCATATTCATCTTAGAATAAATAATTAATCCGAATATTAGCTAAGAAAGCACACCTCAAGAGCACAGCAATATCCTTCAATAAAAAATCTATCTACTCGATTAGCTAAATGCTTAAAAAGACAATTGCTTAATCAAGAATATGGATTATTCCAATCATTATTTAAGATTCAGAAAAAGAAAAGGACCAGGAGAAGCAATAGTTCGAATATCTTCTGATGGAAAGCTTTCATATCTTTTAGCAAATACTTTAGACTCTGCTTTATTAGGGGTATCTTCTTCACCGGGTAAACTATCTATCCCACTAGCTACCCTCGATGAGTACAGAGTCGAATCTTTAAATGAAACAACTGCTATGGCTCTAAAGTCAGAAGCAGATAGAAGAAAAAGTTTAAAATGACAGAATTAGTTGCCCTATTATCGACCGGAGAAGGAACATGGGCGCAAGTAGCAGGAATAATTAAGCAAGGAGAATGGGACAATATTATACTTCTTGGAAATGAATTTGCAAAAAAATTTCAAATAGAGAAAAATACTCCAAATATTTTTATAGAACTCAAGAGTCATAGACTGGTTGAATTAAAACAAGAAATTCTCGATAAGTTGCGAGGAAAAATAAAAGGCACAGAAGTTGCTCTAAGCATTGCAAGCGGAGATGGTAAAGAGCATATGGCTATAATATCTGCTTTACTCTCTCTTCCTGTTGGAGTTCGCTTCACAGCATTAACAAAAGACGGAATTGTAGTGCTCTAATAAGAAGAAGTTCTTATCAAGCACGATCAAGTAAAGAAAGTCTCCTTAAAACTTTAAATCTACCCATTAAAACCCCAATTAATTCATGAAAGTCTATTCTAATTTGAGAATATCCCAGAGCATAACCTGCCTCTTCTCTTTCTTTAGAACTTAATTGAGGGTTATCATAGACGTGTCTATACTCTTTTATCATAGAATCAAATGCTTGTCTATGTGGCTCTTGAGATCTATGAAATGCCGCCCAGTCTACTTCTTCACTAGGCAAAGATCTAAGGTGTTCCCTGTTTGGATTTATATAATCAACCATATAATAGAATCTAAAATTCTCTTTTTAAAGTTTACGAAAGTGGATTTTTCTTATTAGGGGACATAATAACTCAAGAACAATAATCCTTAAAAGGCAATTTTTCTTTTAAAGTTTAGAGAATATAATTAAAATGAAACTAGAAACAAGATATGTTGAGCAGATTGCACAAGCATCTTCTCAGCAATTAAAACAGAGAATAGAGGCTTATACTGGCACAACTCTAATGTTTCAATACTTCCCTCCTGAAAAGATGACCCATTTTTTCTTACAGTTAGACTTTCCCGAAAAACCAGATTTTGGGCTTGTTACAGATGAAAATCGCCTTACTCGGGAGCGCTTTTCCAAACTAGCAGAACAGGCTTTTAAATATGAGGCCCCATCAAAAACTCTTTTCACAGTCTATCCAAGAGGCATTATTTTTGGCGAGCAATTAGCTCAAGATAAAGTAGAGTTAGCGGATAATACTTCTCCAAAAAACCTTGCAAGAAGAATAAAAGCAGAAGCAATAAGATTCAATAGAAGACTATCTCCTGCAGTTCGTCTTCTTAGTCATGGAATTCATGGAACTCATGCTTTCTCAAGTGAGAAAGAATACAGAAAAAGTTTAAGAAATCCAGCAATATATAGAATAATGTCTGATATTTTTCAAAGATATGTTGAAAATCAAGATGAGGGAGCAAGATATTTTGGAGTTTTCAGATTAGATATGCTTGCTCCAAGAATCAATAAACCTGGAGAAAAAAAATCAGGTTGGCTTGAAAAATGGGAAAGAGAAGTTAAAATTCCTTTAGTTATTCTTCCTAATGCTACTCCAAAAGAACTTGAAGAACTTATTGAAATAGAAAAAATAGCTTTAGGAGTTTAGAAATAATCTAAAGTTTATGAATAAGAAGATCTTTAATATATTCTACTCATATTCGGCCATATTAGGCATGCCAGAAAATCCTTTATTTCCAGGAGATTTTGTATTAGCTGCGAGAACGTCATCTATTCTTAATATCATCATTGCTACTTCACTTGCACTCGAGATGGCTTGAAGTTTTGTTTTCAGAGGTTCTATTACTCCTGCTTCAAGTACATTTTCTATCCTATTTGTAAGCAAATTTATACCAGCATATTTTTCGCCTTTATCATGCCTAGATTTAAGTTCAGCAACAACATCAATAGGATCAAGTCCTGCATTTTCTGCAAGAGTAGAAGGAATAGTTTCTAATGCTTTAGCAAATTCTTCTACAGCTAATTGCTCTCTTCCACTAAGTTTATTTCCAAACTCTCTTAATCTTTTTGCTAACTCTATTTCTGTTGCTCCTGCTCCTGCAACAATTTTTCCTGATTTCAAAACACTGGCTATATCTCCAAGCCCATCATTTATTGCTCTCTCAACTTCATCTATAACATGTTCTGTTCCTCCTCTTACAAGTATAGATACTGCTTTAGGATTATCACAGCCCTCGACATAAGTCATTTTATCCTCTCCATGCACCATTTCTCTCACAAGTTTTGCTTTTCCAAGTTCTTTCTCATTAATTTCATTTAGACTGCTTACAATATGACCACCTGTTGCTCTCGCAAGTTTTTCCATATCAGACTTTGCAATTCTTCGTGCGGCATAAACTCCAGCTTTAGCCAAATAATATTGTGCAACATCATCAATACCTTTTTGACAAAAAACAACATTTGCCCCTGAAATAACTATTTTATTAGTCATTTCTTTGAGCAATCTCTCTTCTCGGTCTATAAAACCCTGTAATTGTTCTGGAGAATTTATTGATATTTTTGCATCGCCCTCAGGATTTCTAAGTTCAAGTGCAAAGTCAACTAAAGCAATTTTAGCATTATCTATTCTACTAGGCATCTCAATTGAGACTCTTTCTTTATCAAGTATAATCCCTTCAATTAATTCTGTATCTTCTACTCCTTGACCTCTATTTTTTTCTATTTTTATATCTTCCAAGTCGATATGCTTCGAGTCACCAAAAGAAATTATTTTTACTGCTCTAACAATTATCTCTGCAAGTTTTTCTTTTTCTGTTTCTGCTCCTTTTCCAGTCATAGCAGTCATAGCAACATATCTCAAGATATCTTCTCTATCAGAACTTACACTAACTCCTATTTCATTTAATATTTTTTCAGCTTCTTTTGCAGCCATCTTATAACCTTTTACTATCACTGTTGGATGTATTTTCATATCTAATAATTTTTCTGCATTCTCTAACAATTTTCCTGCAAGCATGACAGCAGTAGTTGTTCCATCTCCTACCTCATTTTCCTGTGTCTTAGCAATATCAACCATCATCTTTGCAGCAGGGTGTTCTATATCCATTTCTTCTAATATAGTAACCCCATCATTTGTTATGACTATGTTGCCTGTAGAGTCAACAAGCATTTTATCCATGCCCTTTGGTCCGAGTGTAGTCTTCACAGTATCTGCAACTATCTTCGCAGCAAGTATATTATTTCTTTGCGCATCTCTTCCAAGTGTTCTCTGCACATTTTCAGGCAAAATATATATTGGTTGTTTTTCGTTTGTCATTTTCTATTTTCTTTTTATTCTTATAGATATAGAACTTATATGGGGGGATTTTGTCAATAATTCCAATGCTTCTTCTTTCGAATCAATTATATGTTGGGGCGTAATCAAATCCATTGAACCATCTGAAAAAACTAATGGGTCTCTTACTCCTGCTCTTGTTCTATAACCACTATAACTAAACAATATTCTATTAGTTTTATCCTCCCTACTTAAAGTAAGCCTATAATCATAAGGTTTACCCATATTTAATTCTTCATCCGAATATTCTTTTTGTCTTGTCATTTTTTATTTTAACTTTCTTTCCATCAATTTAAATTCTATGATCCTCAGCATATCTTTGCATCTGCTGTCTTAGAGCACCCATTTTAAAATCTCCAAGGGCACTAGGTGCACATTTTGCATAAATCTCCTCAAGCTTCATATATTCTGGATAAGCATCTTGATCCATTTTACTTGGAGGATTATTAAGATGAATAGTCTCAAAGAAAGCATATTCGCTTTCAAATTTCTCATTTGGAGATATCTCTCTTCTAAAAAAACCAGTAGGCCCTTCTTGTATTACTTTTACTGCTTCTGGGATATCTTCTAACATAAATCTCTAGACATAAATCAACTTTTAAACATTATTGTTCTTTAGGATATAATTCCCAGTACACCCTAGAAGCCCTATAAAAACATTTAAATAGCTTTTTCTATTAATAATATCAGAAAAAAAGAGAGATATAACTACATGGCAGAAAAAGACCCACTATTCAAGACAAAAGTAAAGCATACAGGCTTTTTTGATTTTCGAGAAACTTATAGAATTCTATATGAATGGCTTGTTGACCAAGGCTATGATGTTAAT
>CAYHEY010000004.1:0-8871 GCA_964355735.1 Candidatus Woesearchaeota archaeon | reverse complement strand
AAAAGAATTATAAGGAAGCAATAGGAGCAGGGGGAGCAAAGGAAATAGAGGTAGATTGGGAAGCAACAAGAAAAGTTTCAGATTATTTTCGATTTATAATAAAAGCTTATTGGCATGTTATGGGCATGAGTTCTGTAGATGTAGAGATAGACGGAGTAAAACAAAAGATGAATAAAGGTCAATTTGAAATAGAAGTAAAAAGCATATTGGAAAAAGATTATGAGAACAAATGGGAAAATGCTCCTTTCTGGAAATTCTTAAGAACACTCTACGACAAGTATCTGATTAAAGAAAGAACAGAGCAATATGAAGGAAAATTAATAGGAGAAATGGAAGAGTTTGTAGCTCAATGTAAATCCTTCTTGGCTTTAACAGGAAAAAGATAATTTTTTAATATGGTTGATAAAATCGCTCAGTTTAAATCAAAAGCTAGGCATGTTGGAACTTTTGATTTTAAAGAAACCTATAGGATTATCTATGAATGGCTTGTTGATCAGGGTTATGATATCCATGAGTTATACTATAAAGAAGTTGTAGGCTCTGGTGGCGCAAAAGAAGTAGATATTCGATGGATAGCAACTAAACCAATTTCAGATTATTTTCGATTTTCAATAGCACTCTGGATTCATCCATTAGCTATGACCTCTGTAGAAGTCGAAATAGATGGAGTAAAACAAAAAGTAAACAAAGGAGATTTTACAATAGAAATTAGTTCTGCTTTAGAAAAAGATTATGAAAATGAATGGGGTCAGAATAATTTTCTTAAAGAGCTTAAAAGAATATACAATAGGCATCTAGTAAAAGAAAGAACAGAGCAATATGAAGGTCAATTAATCGCAGAATTAGATGCTCTTATAGAGTATATTAAGTCTTTTTGGGCCTTAACAGGAAAAAGAACTCTTTCAGCTATATAAGCTGATTCTAGGTCTTTCATTTTTTAATTTGGGTCTATAACTTTTTTAATCAGAGAGACAAATTTTTTTGCATTATTTATTGAACCAGAGGCTATCGGAAGATTTGCTTCAGAATTAATATTATAAACAAACTTTCCTCTATTTCCTTTTTCTTTAAGAAAGATTTTTAATAAAACCTCTGCTTTTTCTGCTTCAAGGTTATATATCTCAAGTAACTCTTTATCTAAGATGCCCTTTTCTATAAATTCTTTAAATGCTAGATAAGTTCTTCTATGTTCTTCTGGTGGAGTAGTTTCTATGCCCTTTGTTAAAAGATAAGCTTTTGCAGAATAAAATATAGAATAATATGCCTCTGAAATAACATCATTAAAGAAGGTTTTATTTTGAGGTATTTTAAGAAATTCTTTTACCTCTACTTTTGTAGAAATATCAAAATTTGTCCTTGCTAGAAGAAGCTCATCATCTGCTCTTCTAATATACAACTCAACCTTTGAAACCATTTTTTATTGCTTCCTTTATTAATTCGTGATATCTCTCAGGATTTCTAAATATTAAACGGGCTTTAAATGTTTCTTTGCCGAGATTAAACTCATCATTTAATAGCATTTCAACAAAGGTTTTATATGAGAAAGCTATAACATGAACCTCTGGAAGAAAAGTCATGGTCATATTTTCCATTAAACCCTGTTTTTTATGAGCCTCTTCCCGAGTTATTAAAATAAGATCTATATCCGACTTGTTAGTCTGCTTTCCTTTTGCATAACTTCCAGAGACAATTATTACCTCATCAAGAAATTCTTTGAAATCAAGTATCTTATCAATGTTAGGAATCTTCTTTGAAAAAGACTCTTGTTTGTCTAATAATGAAAGCATAGCAATAGTTTCTTTATTCAGAATCAGACTACAAACATGAGAATTACCCACTTTAGTTATTAAAATCATTTTTTGTCTCTCAAGTTCTTTTATAGCCTCATATATCTTTGGATAAGACCTTCCCAGTATTAGGGAGATTTTTCTTATGCTCTCATTCAAGAAAATGTTTTTTCTAAATAATTCTAAGACCCTTATTTGACTTTCTTTGAACATCATAATTATATGCCCAAAAGGAAGTTATACCCTTTTAGGTATAATATTATACCTTTTTAGGTATATAAATCTTTGGTATCTTATAAAATTCAATCATAAATACCTGCTTGTTCTCTTTTATTATTTCTCTTCTACTTCGAGTTTCTTCATCAACTCAGCTTCACTGAGCATAATCTCTTCACCAGAAGTCATATCTTTAAATTTAAATTTACCCTTTTTCATTTCTTCATCTCCAAGAAATATTACTTTATTTATGCCATAAGCATTTGCATAATCAAGGGCTTTGCTTATCTTTCCGTACATAATTGTGCATGGAATCTCACCATCTCTTAGTTTTCCTGCCAATTCTATAGACTCTTTATCTTTTCCAAAAGAGATAATTAAAACACTCTTATTATCTGACTCTATATCAGTAAGCTTATCTAACCTATCAAGACCAAAGCTTATTCCTGTTGATTGAACTCCATTAACCAAATAACTTCCTCCACCAGCAATGCTCTCTTTAATCTCACCATCTTTAACTTTCACTTCAAATATACCCCCATTATAATAACTAAGCCCCCTTGCCAAAAAAGGCATAAAATTAACTTCAACACCATAAAAGTTGCAGGTTTCAATAAGCTCTTTGATTTCTTTATAAGAATCGTATTTCTGAAAATATTCTACGGGTTTTTTTACTAGCTCAATTAATTTATCAGCTTTATATTTTTTCAGGCTTTCTTTTATTTCTTTCTCATCTATTTTATCAAGTTTATCCAGCTCTCTTATTACAGCTTCTCTATCTTGCTCTTTAATTTTCTCTGTTTTTATTATCTCATTAAGAAGTTTTCTATTATTTATATTAATTAAGACCTCTATATTTAATTTCTCAAATATCTCGCTGGTCATCTTCAGCACTTCAGCTTCTTCTTTAATAGTTGAACCAACAATATCTATATCACACTGAGTAAACTGTCTAAATCTATTTTCTTTTACAGGCTCGTCTCTAAAAATAGAGCCAATCTGATATCTTCTATAAGGCAGTTTTTTATTTTTAGCAAGTCTCTTTAATTGAAAAGTAAACTCATATCTTAAAGCAAGTTTTCTCTTTCCTCTATCGCTCAGTTTAAAAGTATCACTTACAGCCTCGTCTCCGGAGTTTTCACCACGAACAAATTCTTCATACTCTATTACAGGTGTTTCAGCAGGTGAGAAACCATATCTTACAAATACCTCTTCAATTATATTTCTTATGACGATTCTTTTCTGCGCCTCTTTTCCTTCTATATCTCTGAATCCTTTGGCTGGTTCTGTGTTTGTCATTTTTCTTTTTTAGTCTTTCCTCTCTTTTGATGATTTATCTAGTTTTTCTGGATTTATTAAGGTTTCTTTGATATAGGAAGCGAAAGGAGGGAGTCGAACCCTCATCCCAAGCGTTCTGCATTGTTTTTCCATAAGGAAAAATTCCACAGGCTCGTATTCTACCGCTAAACTACATTCGCCATTATTACTATATTTAATTAAAGAAAGAGAAGTTTTAAAAGGTTTCTTAAGAGATTCTAAAAAACAAAAACCAACCTGATTACAATTAAACCCGAGATTAATAAGAGGATTAGAATTATCAAATATTTTTAAATAGATAATTGAACTTGTGCAGTTTATCGAATTATTTAAAGAATTAATTTTAGAAGAAAAAAATAAATCAGCATTAGATAAAGCACCCATCGAATTAATATTGATAAAAGAAAAGTTTAAACTAGGAGAACTATATGTGCCGAAATGTCCTAGTTTTAATTGCCATAAAAATAATAGATAAGCAAAGTTTATAAGGCTTTCTAAACTCATTTTTATATAGCGGGGTGGAGCAGCCCGGTTAGCTCACAAGGCCCATAACCTTGAGGTCGCATGGTTCAAATCCTGCCCCCGCTATCACTATCTTTTTTCATTATTTAAGCAGGATTTGAACAAATCCTTACTCGCTCCTTAACTTTTTAGAAAATATTTGAGTCTGCTAAAAGTTCAGAAGCTCGCCCGCTATTCTTTTTATCAACTATAATTTAGCAGGATTTGAATTAGTAAGGCAAATTTGCTCTTATTGGGATAAACTTTGGAAAACAGAAAGCAATATAAACTCTTAAGCAATTAAAATATTATGGCTATGACTTATTTAGATAATAATTTTACCTATGATTCAGAACAAATTCAAAGGATTATTCGAGAAAGGATGATGGTTGCCCTAAGAAAAAGACTTAGAACTTCTTGTAAAACCTATGGCGTTGAAGAATTAGGATTTACAAACATAGACCCGGATTCACCTGGTGGTCTTGCTTTAATAATTGCTGCAGTTGAACATTAAAAGAAGATCTTATAATCTCTTTAGAGTGGAGTTTAAAGGGATAGGTTTTTAAGTTATAAAATTCATACTCATTTTATGCCGACATCGCATAACGGTATTGCACGAGATTGCTAATCTCGCTCGCGCAAGCGAGTCCCAGGTTCGACTCCTGGTGTCGGCGTAGTAACAATTGTTCGGAAAAAGAAAAGGTTTAAATAGCCATAATTCTAATTAGATTCATGTATAAAGAAAGATATTTAGAAACAAAAGAAAAGCTATTGACAGATAAATCTATCTGCAAGGATAATAAAGATTTATTCAGAAAGTTCTTTGAGTTTCAAGAGGTTAAATTAAGAAGAATGAATGGTCTTCCTGCTCTTGATGAGCCTTCTTATAGAACACTTGTAGATTATATTTACAAGTTTAGAAATGTTAATACATGGTTTAATAACAAGCCAATAAAGAACATAACAAAAAAAGAGTTCGCAAAGGTCTTTAATGATTTGGCTGATGGGAAAATTCTTAATAGTCAAGGAAAGCCATTTAAGGATTTAGATAGTTATATCTTTAAAATATTTAAGGGAAAATTATTCAAACTTGCTAAACTCTATGAAGTTGTAGAAGAATCTCTTGAATTCTATAAATCAAAAGATACAACAGAAGCCAGATTTATTGAAGAAAAAGACATGTTCTTAATTATAGAACATATGGCTAAACCTAAAATGAAACTTCTTTATACTCTTGGTTTTGATATTGGGGAAAATGTTTCAAGTCTTATTCAATTAAGAAAAAAAGATTGCAGAAGGCAATATAATGAAGTAACAAAAGAGCAGGAGTATCTTATTCATTTAAGAAAACAAACCTTAAAGAGGGCAAGAAGAGAAAGAACAGAACCAACAAGATTAAGCAAGAGTGTTGAATTATTAGATTTTGTTTTAAAAGATTTGGGAGATGAAGATTTTATATTTACAAGAGAAGATGATATGGTAAGGGATAGAGATGAGAAAGGAAGAATAATAAAAACACCTGAAGGAGTTAAAAGAGAAAAAGGAAGTAATACACCATTTACATTAAGGAGTGCTGAAATATTTTTTGAAAGAGTTGTTATAAGATTAAAAATAAAGACTATTCCTAAAGGAGAAAAACCCAGATTAAAAGATGTTAGGTCAAGCATGGCTTGTGATTGTTTAAAAAAAGGCTGGACAACAGAAGAAGTAAACAGCAGACTCGGACATTCTGAAGGCTCAAGAGCCTTAAGACCATACATAACCTTTTTAGCTTTAGATAAAAATAAACCAAAAATAAGAGAATATAAAGAGAATATTCAAGGATTAAATGAGAAACTAAAAGAACAAAAAGATGTTAATTTGCTTCTTAATAAAAGAATAGAAGAAATAAAGAATGAAAAAGATAAAGAAATGGAAGATATGTTAAAGAGAATTGAACTTGTAGAAAAATATAAGGTTCTGAAATAAATTTATTGTGATGTGAAATGACAAAAGAAAGATTAAGCAAACTTGAGGAAAGGATTTTCTTAAGCCGGTTTTTTGTAAAAGAAGATTTAGAAAGATGTTCAAGAAGGTTTAAAAGGAAACATACGAAGGGATATTTGTATCAAAAAAATTATATAAATCTTTTTGATTTTGAAGACCATCTCGGAATAATTAAGTTTATGGCTTTTCTATTAGGAAAAGATAATGATGAATTATTTATAAAAAATACATATAAAGTTCTTTCAAGATTGAGAAAAATAGGCTTTATAAAAGAAGAAAATCTTGAAATAACAGAGACAGGTAAGGCTTATCTTAGAAGAAAGAAGATATCTTATAAAGCTTTAAGAGAAAAAATCTGATTTTTTGGGAACTTTGTCTTATATAATTTGGAGAAAGAAAAATTAAGTAATTCTGCCACATAAAAATATTATATGTCGGGAAATGAAGTTGTTGGTAAAAATGTAAAGGCTGTGTGGATAGATAACAATAATTCTAAAGTTGTTTTTGGGAAGCTTATAAGTCTTGAAAATGGAATCATAACCATTAAGACTCTTTCTGGTCAGATTTTTATGATAAATCAATCAAATCTGATTTCTTTATATGAATATAGGGGTGAGTTAAAATGACAGATTCTACTTATCAAAAGATATATTCTGAATCTGAAGATATAATAAAGAAACTTAAAGCCAAAGATTTAGATGATGCTATAAGAATTCTGGAGAATAAAGAGAAAGAGAAGGGGGATAAGGGTTAAAATGGATTTTTTTATAGATAAAACTGCAGATAACATTGTTGAAAAAGAATTAACAGAAAAAGAAAGAGATGAAGTTATAAACTGCATTTTAGATAAGAAGAAATTGCCAGAGAAAATCTTATATAAAAATAAACCAAATCTTCTTAATTTAACTACGATGCCAGAATTTTTGAGAAATATAAAAAAAGTAAAGCGAATTATAGAAAGATTTGTTCATCAAAAGGCAATTATTACTATTTTTGGAGAACCTGCTTCATGCAAAAGCATCCTTGCTAATTATATCGCTTGTTGTATATCGACCGGAGCAAAGTTTTTTGGAAAATATAAAACAATAAAACTTCCTGTGCTTTATCTTTCAAGTGAGAATCCTCAAAGAATTGATGCTGTAAGATTTAAGGCAATATTCAAAGGCATGAAAATAAATGCGATAAGAAGGGCTCTAAAAAATCTGCATCTCTTTTATTGTGAAAGAAAAGATATAGGTATTTTAAATGATGAAATATATTTTTCTAAATTAGAAAATACAATAAGAGATGAAGGAATAAAAGTTTTAATCATAGATACTTTAAGTCCTATGATTCTTGATTTGGATGACAATAAGGCATCAGAAGTAGTTTTTATTTTTAAAAATAGATTAGAACCTTTGGTTGATAACTATGGAATTACCATAATATTTTTAATGCATAGTCAGAAGTCGGGGAGAGACTTTTTAGGGAGTGTAAAATTCAAAGCAAGTGTAGATGCTTTTTATGAATTGAAGAGAGAGGAAGATAAACTCTCTTTTCTATCACATAAAGATAGAGAAAAAGAGCATAATCTTGATTTTAGGATTAAGTTTGAAAATAAAAATGAGGAATTAAAGATTATTCACTTTGAACATTTGGAAGAATATGAGGGGAAACAATCCCCAAATAATAAAAATAATAATCCTGTTAAATCTGAACAGACAAAAGAGATAATTCTTAACTTATTGAAGGAAAAAGAGTTAAAATATAAAGAAATAGTTGAGAATTGCATTTCACAAGGTTTTGCAGTAGCAACAATAAAAAGGGCTATCAATTCTTTATGGGAAACCAAAAAAATATACAAGAAGCAGGGAAAAGAGGGGGGTTATTGTGTATCATGATACCCAAATCAGGTTATTCTTACAGGGTATCAGATGATACCTTGATACCATCCATGATACCATCATCTATAATAAAAAAATCGCTTCTTGCGATTTTTTATAGTGGTATCATGGTATCAGTATCATCTTCTATATATATGGGGGTTGATACCAACTCAATTTTAGAGGTGAAAACATGAAAACTAATTGTTGGTTCTGTGATAAACATACAGAAATGAAGGAGTTGCATAAAAGCAAGACAAATAAACGATTGTGGATAGGTTGCTGTCAGTTCTGTGGGGTTCAGCTATATCAATATCAAAAAAAGTTTAATAGGAAAAAATATTCACAAGAGGAGAAAGAAAAATAAAAGAATGGTAATAAAAGAAAGCATGAAAGATGTTAAAATCAATTTTTCCCAAGAAAAATATGATGTATTATTTCGCCTTGCAGGAGAATTAGGACTAAATGTCTCAAGTTATATCAGGATGCTTGTTTTTGAGCAATTAAAGAAGCAAGGGGTTAAGTAATTGGACATTTTACTTTGAAAAGCAGAAAGAAATGAGAACATTATCTGAGAAAGATAGGGAGAACGCCCAATAAACGCCAAAATCTCGTTAATCGGAGACACCTAAACACTAGTTAAACCTACCAGAGCGAATTAATCTTTATAATCAATATAAAGTATTATTCCCTTTGAAGAAAATCAAAACATAATGATAGAAGAAACAAAACAAGAAGAGCAGAAGAAAAAAATAAGAAAGCAGAACCAAAAGCCCCAGTCAGAAGAAACAAAGAAAGAAAATCAGTTCTCTGTGGGGGAGATAGCTATTGCATCTAATCAGCTTGAGCTTGGCGAACTAATAGCAACAGCTCGGTTCTGTTTGAGAGATAAATGTTTTTCAAGATACTTAGGAATTGTGAGAACAAAAAAAATGATGGCTCATTATATTGGTTAGCCGTTTAGGAGCAAAGAAATAAAATCACAGAGATGTTTTTCAAAAACCAATTAACTGCATATCGATTATAGGGAAAAGCCGTATGAAAAGAACCTCAAATAATTAAATCCAACAAAGAAAACAAGGTTAAAGATTAACTAAACAATAAACATTTACGAAGGAGAAAGTTATAAAATTCGCTCTTTTAGTATAAAAGTAATAATCATCTTTATTGATAAAGATATTAAAATCATAGCAAATCACAGC
>CAYHEY010000003.1:0-15378 GCA_964355735.1 Candidatus Woesearchaeota archaeon | reverse complement strand
CCACATTTCTTGCACTGCCATATTCCTTTGGATAATCTTTTTGCTTTGCCTTTGCAGAATAAGCACTTTTGTTTTTTTCTTTGGATAGTCTCTATTGCTGTTATTCTTTTTTTGGCGCTCTGACCATAACGAACTCCAAATCTTCCTGCTGCTCCTAGTTTTCTTGGTTTTGACATAATGTTATGTATTTTAAGGGGTTTTTAAACTTAACATAAATGGGGTCGCTGGGATTTAAACCCAGATTATGAAGTCCCAAACCTCAGGTACTAATCAGGTTATACGACGACCCCGATGCATTATTTAATCCAGCCTATCTCTTTTATAAACTTATTGTTGTCTTCAGTTATTATTCTGAATCTTATATTTCTTGTTCGAATACCATCTTTTTTTCTGATAGGGTTTCTGCCACATATATGACAATTTGTTGCTCTTATTCCAAATTTCAGAAGCATGAATCTTAGATCGTTCATAAATTTAATTCCAGATTTCAAGAACTGCTCTGCTTTAGCGATGTTTATACTAATTCTTGGATTTTTTCTGTCATTTTCCTTAAATGAACCCTCGCATAAGAAAGCAACCTTTAGAAATTCTCTAGAAAGATCTTTAGAGTTTCTTATCCATTGTGGAACTCTAAAATTTTGCATTGTTTTATTTCCTTTAGGAATTCCTATTTTAACTAATTTTCTTGCTATTAACTTGTTAAAAATGCAAAATTTATGCGTTTGATAATTAGAACCTGCACTATTTAGATAATATATACCCCTAATTCCAAATTTTCTCTTAAAAATCTTCTCAATTGTCTGAAGATCTCTTAGAATTATGGAAGAGAACATTATGCCCTTTAAAGTATCATAAATATGCCCATCAAATAGGAGATAACTGCCTATGTGAGCCATATCTTTATCGAGTTTGAATGCTTGTCTTGAAAACTTAGTTTTTCTTACATTTACGATATTTAATTCCGCCAGCTTTTTAGCTTTATTAAAAGAACCAATATGTTTATAACATTTCCAAGATAAATTGGTTGATATTTCTCTTTGTCTAGGAGAATGCCCTAATTTCTTTGCTTCATCTTTTAGCTTCCTAATAATCTTCTTTTGTTCTTCATTCATTTTTTCGCGAGTTTCCACATATCATTAAAAAAATTTCGGTAGGATTCAGCTATTTGTTTAGATTGAATAACAAAAGCTGTTGGAATTTCTTTCCAAGTCAATGTAGCTACTTTATTTCCAAAAATAATAATCCCTGTGGGCATTTGATAATCAAGAAATTTAATGTGAATGTTTTTATCATTTTTCGTTAGCTTGCTTAAAAATTCTTTCTGTTGAATATTTCCAAGAAGTCTTATTTTTATGCCTAGGTTTCTTCTTTTAGTATCATATTCCTGAAAGAAATATTCTGATTCTTTATGTTCATATTCTTCTTTACCTAGCGTAAAGGCTAGAAAATCTTCCTTTTTATTTTTTAAAACTTCGATTATTTCATTATACAAGGTTTTTATTCCATTAAAAGTTTGATAAACCTCTGCTTTTTGTTGCTCCTTGGAGAGATTTTGTTTTGATTCAATTAAAGGAATTATCTTTCTAATTTCTTCCTTTTCATTGTCTATTCTTTTTTTCTTTTCATCAAGATAAGCAAGTAGTTGCTTAGGGCTTACGGCACTAAAATATCTTATGTTAGATTTTATTACTTCGGTTATTAATCCTTTTTTATTTAGCTTTTCAATTATTGGATAAACTTTTGCAGGAGTTATGTTTGCTCTTTTTGATAAGGGGCCTATTGTTGTCTCTCCAATCTCGCCCATAGCAAAATAAACTTTTACTTCTCCTTTACTAAATCCTATTTCTTCGAGTATTTGGGATTCCATTTGAATATAAAGACTATGAAGTATTTAAACTTTATCCTCCTAAGGAGGAAATAACGATTATAAATCCTTATTGAATCGGGTTACAATGCAAGACAATATGGAAAATGTTTATAAAACATTAAAAAATGGAATTGAGGGATTAGTTATCCTTAGTTTAAGCTTAGCTTGTGTTGGCGGTTGTATCAATGGATGTGTTTATCTAATGGGTGGTGTTAGAAGTCCTGAAAATCCCAAACTCCAGGTTAGATCTTCATTAGAAGGAATTAGTTATTCTGAACATCCAGGAATAACTTATGTAGATGGAGTTCCTACCGGAAGTTTAGATCGAGTTATTGATCAGATGTCTGGAAAGAGGTTAATAAGAGAATCAACAAACATAACCGAGAGAGATTATCAAGAGTTCAAAAGATTAGAAAAATTAGCTTCTGAAGAAAATAAAGTCTATCTACCCGGGCTATAAAATTATATTAAACTAAGATAATTTATTTTTTCTTTGCTTCTTTTCCTTTAGCTACTGGTGCTGCTGCTTTTCCAGCTGCTACAGCTGCTACTCCTGCTTTAGCTGCTTCTCCTGTTGCTGCTTTAGCAGCTTCTCCTGCTTTTGCCGCATCTGCACTAGAAGCTACTTGTCCTGCTGCTCCTGGTGCTACAGCTAATTTAGCTGCTTTCTCTGCTTCTGCAGCCGCTTTAGCAGCTTCTTCTGCTTTCTTGATTGCTTCTTGATCTTTCAATACTTTCTCAAAGTGTTCTTTAAGCTGGGTTTTCTTCTCGCTTGATGTTTCTGTTTTTTGGGATTTTATTTCATGGTCATATATTCCTGATTCAATATCTTCTTCTAATTCTTTTCCAACTTTATTCTCAACAAGTATTCCTAGACTTTCACAGCATCGAACAACACTTTTTACAGCAGATTTAAACTCCCTAGCAAGCATATTTGGCATTTTTATCTTTGCTATCTTTATTACCTGCTCTATTGAAGCATTTGCAATTTTATTTTTTTTATGATCTCCAGAACCACTTTCTAATCCAAATTCTTTTTTTAATAATTCTGATGTAGGTGGAGAACTTACCTCTATTTTAAACTTTTTTGTTTTAGGATCAATATCAAGCGAAACAGGCACTTTTGTTCCTTTAAATTCAGAAGTAGCTTTATTTACATCTGAGATAACTTGGCCGATATTTATGCCTATGGGGCCAAGTTTCTGACCTACAACTGGTCCTGGTTTCATTTCTCCGCCGTCAACAAGTAATTTTATTATCATTAGTCTTATGAAAACCTAGGTTTTCCTGAGACGACACCTTTCCTCTCAGTTAATCCTTGGGCATACAAATTTAATTTTTTATTTTTTATTATCATTAGTCTACGACACCTACGGTTTCTTAGAAGTATCTTCCCTTTAAGAAGACAACTTTTTCCTCAGCTAAATCATTAGCCTTTAAATTTAATTGTTTATTGATTACTTTCATTGTTTTTCTCATTAGAGAGGACCATAATTATCAGTATTTAATTCTTGCCCTTCTTGTTTTTCTTCTTCTTCTTTTCTTTCTTCTGCTATATCTTCTTCTTTTCTTATTACTCGAACATTATCTATTTTTATTGTTACAGGTATTGGAACAACAGCATTAAGCAAGGAAACAATTATCTCTCCTTTTTGCTTATCCACTCTTGAGACTTTTGCCTTTTCTTTCTTGAAAGGTTCGCCTATTATTTCTACAATATCTCCTTTGTTTATTTTTATTTCCTCTATATTAGGAGTCAGCATATTTTTTATGTCTTCATAGAGAAGAGTTTTTCCTATTATTCCTTTTACATAAGGGAGATTAAAAGCAGCTTCTTCTGCTGTTTCTCTGTCTACTGCTTCTAAGAAAATATATCCTCTTAGTCCATGTGGCCTGGTAAGAGAGAAAACTTCTAGCTTTTTCTTATGAACTTTATCAGAGATCATTTCTAATGCTCTATCTTCTTTGTTTGTTGTGACTTTTATTACAAATATCATAGTCTACGACACCTATGTTTCTTAGACGTATCTTCCTTTAAGACGACACCTTTCCTCTAAGCTAACCAAGGTTTCTGTTTTTATTTCCTAAACCCGCACAACCCGAATAAAGTCTGCGAGAATAAGTAATCTAAATAAAAAATAGTTGCTTATAAATGTTTCTGTTATGCGATTTTAAGAGCAAATGTAACATTTAAAAATAAGAGCAGCTATAAAGATATATGAGGCTTATAAAAACAAAAAAGTCTTTTAGAAAAGAGTTCAAGAGACAGTTGAGATATGCTATTGCAGTTGCTGTTGGTTTTATGATTATTTATTCCTGGAGGCAGGCAATATGGAATTCTACTTATGTGCTTGTTGAGAAATTAACAGAAAACACAAAGAATATGGCCTCAAATATAGCTACTTCTTTAATTATAACCCTTGTCGGAGTATTGATAATACTTATAAGTTCAAAGTTGCTTAAGGATAAATAGAGTTCTAAAGGAAAAATTAGGCAATTTTTTTTGAATAAAGGCTATTAATTGAAAAGATATTATTAACTATCTAAATGTTTAAATACAAAAAAGAAGATATTCTCTCATGATAGATGATACTCGCCTCGATGAAAGAATAAGCAGTTTAAGAATAGAATTTCGGACATTAGAGCAAAGAATAAAAGGTGTGGAAGATACATTGACAGACAGAGTGAAGCAAGAATTAGTTCCAGAACTTGACAGAGAAATCCGAGGAGTTCAAAGAGGGCAAGATTGGAATTATAGTCTTGGAAGAATATGGATTGATGTTGCTGCTTCTACATATGAGGGATTAACAGATAGAACACTTGAGGATTTACCAAGATTTCCTAACACTATCAGTGCGCTTGTGAGGTTAAATCTTTTAAGAGCAGATTGTCGAATAACAGATTATGGAGAGTATACTGCTATATATTCTCAAATTCAACCAGCTGTTCAACAAACTTTAGAGGACTTTAGAAAGAGATATAGTCTGGATTCTGTTGGTTTGTTTAAAGATTCTGATGATGATTTAAGTTAGTCTGAAATAATTATAAGAACAAATAGTAATGATTCTTTTTACGAGTTTACTTTTTTCTAAGCTTTCTTTTCTTCTGTTTCTTTTTTAGGTAAAAGCTCTTCGAACTTTTTGTGGCCATGCTTAAGAACTTTCATATTAATCTGAACAGTTTTTTCTGAGATTTCCTCACCTCTAACAGTCTTTCTTAATCTAAGACCCTTTGGTCTTGTTGTTCTCATGCCTTTATCTTTTTTTGTAAGCAAAAGTCCTCTTAATTGGGGGCCAACTTGTCCTTTTATTCCAGGAAAACCAGAGAGGTCAGAAGAGCCTGTTATTTCAAGACTATATCCTTCTAAGTCTGGAGATATCAAGTTTCCATTTAGGTGTTCACCTATTTTCATTTTAATAAGTGCTTCATTGTCGCTTTCTACTTTTAAGGTTTTTCCTTTGTCTGATACATTAATTTTGAATGCCATATTTTTTCTAAAAGAAGACTATATATAAAGCTTACTGATTTTGAAAATTAAAGTTTAAATTATAATCTACGCCTTACATTATTCTTTAAACTAAACAATTATTAATTTACTATAACTTTGCTTTAATCTCTTGGTTTGTTGAGTAATGTTTTAGTTTATTATTAAAATATCTTTTTTGATTCCAATTTATAATTAACTTATATAACCTTGCTCTGCAATACTCGAATATCAGGAGAAAGGAGATAAACATGGTCGTTGCTTGCTCTGACACTTCTGTAAACTCTTTGTAATAATTCGCGATGAGCTTTGTCTTTATAAAAGTCCCAAAAAAATTCTGGCTTGTTCTTTTTTAATATTTTCCAGAATAAGGAACGCGTATTTGGATAGGGAAATTTTGTTATAACAACACTATTGCAGGTTTCAAAAGGAAAGTCTATGCCACGGGTACATCGCGTTGTAAATAATATTTCTTTCTTTCCTGATTTAAATTCTTTGACAAGAGCTCCATCTCTATCGCTTTTCTGCATTTCGATAAGCTCTTCTGAAGATATGAGATTTTTAAGTTGGAAATTTATAAGCTCTTCTTTTGAAGGCAGATCCTGAAAAGCATTTACTTGGACAACAGTTGGTATTTTTGAAATCTCTATACATTTATCTAAAGCTTTTAAATACTGTTCTCTTGTTACAGCTCTTCTATTAAAATTCTCGAATTTAAAATCTCTTTCTAGCCCGCTATTTAGTCTTGTTATTGTGCCTTGATTGAAAGTTTCTGCCTCTATAATTTTGAAATCTTTAAGTCCAAAGATTTCTTCAAGAACCCTCGGAGAATGAAGTGTTCCAGACATGAATACAAAGGCTTTATTTTTGTCTATAATTTCTCCAAGCATTTTGTCTAGATTTATTGTAACTAATTTGACATAGATATCTCCTTTTCTGTCTTTATAGAAACTAGCATAAGCTTCTTCAATTAGTTCATAGAATTTTTCTGCAACTTCTACACAATGCTCTAGATAACTATCCTCTCTAGCATAGTCTAAGAGATCATTTTTAACAAGAGACTTAATTGTCTCCCCTATTTTTGTATTACTTGCTTTTATTATTTCCTCTTCTTTCCTATCAATATTCTCATCAATGACTTCAAGAATATCATTACTTACTCCTTGTATGATTTTTTTCTGATTTTCTTCATCACAAAAAAGACTCTTGAGCTCATTTTTAAGCCTGCTGAGATTTATTGTTTCTTCTAGAGCAAAACTATCCAGGAATTCATCGCATTCATCTATGATTTCGACATCTGTAGCAGGCTTTCTTCCTATTGCTGTCTCTAGTAGATATTGCTCGCTGTTAAATATAATGACGTCTGCATCAAGATAAGATAAAAACTGCCTATAGTAGGGACAGCCAGACTTTCTTAGGTAAATTGTATGCTCTCCTGCAACAGATTTATATTCTTTTTTATCTCCATTCATTTTTATTTTCATCTCAGAATTAATTATTGGGCTCCAATAAGAACAGGACGGTGCAACGGCAAATCTTTTTATTATTTTCAAATCTAGGTTAGAATTATTTTTTGCTTCTGGGTTCTCAGAGTAATATTTCTTTATTGTTTTAAGATTCTTTTGTTTTATTTCTATTTTGCATGGAATGATATGATTGTCACAGGATAGGTCCTTGAACAAATCTATTTCTTCTTTTCTTTCAAAGAGGTCATATAGGTTTGCATTTTTTTCTTTTGTTCTTGTCTCTTCTAAATTGATTCTATTCTCTTCAAGATAGGGACATATATGGTTTCTCCGGCCTGTTATCATTTCTATCTTGAGCTTTTTTCCATTTTCTTTAAGAAGAAATTTTTTATGCATATAATCTTCTTCATATTGCTTTTGAAGATTCTTTATAGGTACGACGATGCTTGCTTTTCCTAATTCTCTCGCAATGTTGAGAGCAATTGCAGATTTACCACTTCCACAAACCCCATGTATAAATACTATTTTTCGCCCCTTTTTTATTTCTTCTACAACTTCAGAAACAATATCTGCTTGATTCTTGCCATTAGAGAATACTTTGGGTTTTAGTTCTCGGATTTTCTCAAGTTTGCTACTATCTTCTTCCCCTTTTTCTAATTCAAAAAGACTCCACATAAAAACTAGTCGTAAAAGAAAGTTTTTAAGAGTTTGTATACTGAAGTTTCAGCAATATTTATAAAGATGCAACTTTATAATAAATAAAGATGGATAAAAGAGGGTTGATAGGGAAGATTGCTTTAATAATTGGTATAATTTTAGGTATTGTTATAGGTTTAATAGGATATTCGGTTTATCAAGCAGCGAGTTTTATTCAAGAGACAACTAAAGAAGCAGAGATAATCAAAGAAAAAACAGAAGCTCTTTTAACAACAAAAAATTGTTCTTTTGTTGATGATATAGAGAAAAGCATGTCTAATATAAAAAAGAATGCAGAGAAAGTCTGCACAAATCCCTTTATAGAAAAATTTTCAGAAAGATCGAAAAATATACCTCTTAAATGTAGTCAAGTTCAGACAATGGAGGAAGAATATAAGAATACAATTGCTCAGCTTAGAGCAATATGCCTTGCTTTAAATATAGAAAAAAATCTTTCTATAAATCTTCCTACTCTTCCCCCAGTCATAGATAATAGCACTAAAAATAATAAAACAATTCTTTCGGATAGTGAATTATTAAGATATGCTCAATCAGACTATAGCAAAGAAGAAATGTCTGGGAAAGATTTTATTCTTGGTTATCATAATAATACTCCTGTCAGAGTAAGTTTTCCATGTGCAGATGTCTGCCCAGAGTATACTTTGAGGATAATAAGATATGATATAAATAATTCTCAATGTTTGGCTTCTGGTGGAGAATTAAAATCAATTCTTATTCCAATTGCAATATCTGTAAAACTTCAGGAATTATGTTTTCCAAAACCAGTTATAGCTAGTGATGCTTATAGTTTTGCTTAAGTTTATTAGATAACCACTTAACGAGATTTCTCCTGTTCAAAGTTTTCTTGTTTAATTCTCTAACTTACTTTAGAACCCCATAAATTTTTATTAATAACTCTTCTCTAAATAATTGAAAATGCTGCTTCTTCTAAACTTATTTCATAAATCTATCTTCCCATTTTCTCATATCTTCCTCAGGAATCTGGATTTTATTTGAGAAATTGTAGACTCTTATTCCTTTTTGTTCTTGGTTTTCTCTTTTTATTCTAAAAAATCTGAGATAGAATCCATAGAGTGTTCCAATAACTAAACCACCGAGATGTGCAATATAACCTGTTCCTTGATCACCAAAACCAAAGATTCCTAGGAAACTACCTGCTGCCCAGATTATTGCTAATATGAACATTGGCATAATCATCCCAAAAGCCCAGACAGTCATCATAGGCCTAAGAACAGCTACGCAGGCGAGTACTCCCATTATTGCTCCACTTGCACCCAGAGAAGATTCGTAGAAAGGAAAGGAAACTATATTTGCTAGGATTCCTGATAAAATAAAAAGTAGCAGAAATTTTTTGCTTCCTATCATAGATTCTAGTATTAAACCAAAGAAGACAAGTGCAAACATATTGTAGGCAAGATGGGCAAGAGAACCATGAAGAAAAATAGAAGTCAGAAATTGCCATGGTTTAGTTATAGCATCAGAAGTAAGAAGAAAGGTTTCTGTAAATCCTGGAATAATCTGCTGGAATATAAATACAAGTATGCATACTAGCAAAATCCAGAGACTGAAGTATTTTTTTGATTCTGACATGAAAGAAGTAAAACAATAAGCTTTAAAAAACCGCGCTCCCTAGATATAATATGAAAAAGGGGCAGAAAGATATAAAAGATTTTAAAGAAGTGAAAACTAGAAAAAATAGTCCCAGATTTTATGTTCTTATTGCTTGTTTGATTATAGTTTATGGTATTGGATTTATCGGAAGCATATTTACTTCAGGAGAAACAAACACAGCTTGGTATGAATCTGTAAAATCGAGTTTAACGCCCCCAAACTGGATATTTCCAGTAGTATGGAATATTCTATTTTTTTTAATAGCTTTATCGATGTATTTTGCATGGATAAACTCGGAGAAAAAACAGAGATTAATTTTAATTGACTTGTATGGGGTAAATCTGATTTTTAATTGTCTTTGGAGCTTGTTGTTTTTTGGTTTAAAAGATTCTTTTTCAGCATTTGTAGATATAATTATAATTTGGCTTTCTATAATTGTTCTTATGTTTTATACTCGAAAGATTTCAAGAACAGCCTCTTGGCTTCTTCTGCCTTATTTGATATGGGTTAGTTTTGCTGCGCTATTGAATTTCTTGGCGATAAGATAAAACAATTTTCTTTATTAACCTATAAATTTTTTGATAAAATGCATAGAATAAGTTTAATAATTTAGCAGATTAACTTTGTGATTTTTGTGGGCTATCTTTAGATGGTTGTTAATTGTTTTAATTAAGTATAAGAAGATTAGATTTTGTATGATGTTGAACTATTTTACTCTAGCAAATCTCCAATAGGATTCTCAAAATCTTTATTAAGTTTTTCTACTCGCTTTTGCTTTTCGGTTTCTGAGAGCTCTTCTGCTATCTCTTCGATTTCTTTTCCTATTTCTTCAATCATCTCTGCTTTGATATCTTCTGTAAATTCACTTTTCCCTTCACTCAAATCTACAAGCTCTTTATCAAAATCAGGAAAATTCTTCTTGAAAGCATCATAGAGATAGATATAAATTTCTTCATAATGCTTTTCCTGTTCTAGCCATAATTTTCCATGATTGCTTAAATATAACATTGGAAGAAAGCAAGTGATCTTCTCTTCTTTGCTATTTCCTGTAAAATGAGTATAGGGCAATTTTAATTCTGCTTTTTTTGTTTTAAAAGAAGACAATACTCGAGCATAAAAATGCCTTATTCTATCCTTAATATTTATTCTCTTAAACTTGGGGATATCTACATAGGATAATCTTTTTGCTTGCTTTACTTCTATTTCTTTGTTTATTCTTCTTGTCTCTGTTTTTATGGCAACATCGAGAGCATTAATCAACTCCTGAAGTGTGACTTTCTTAAATCGAGGCATAGGCGTCTTGGGAGATAAAATAGGTATTTCGCTTTCATCTATTTCTATTCTTTCTATTAGCTTTTTTATCTCTTCTTCTTTTCCAAAAAGAACCTGATCAATTTCTTTTATATATCTGTTCAGAAGTATTTCGGATTTTATTCTGAGAAGAAGAGCTGCAACAAGAAGCATTTTGCTTGAGATGTGGAAATTAGTTGTTTCAAGTTCTCGTATTTTTTCAAAATAGCTCAAGCATAGTCGAGAAATATCTATATTCCAGGGATCAAGTCTTTCTGTTGATATTAATTCATAGATGATATTCTGCCAGCTGGGGTCTTTGCTGATAATGATATTATAGACTTGTGTATTCTCTGGCTTTTCAAGCCCCCCTGATTTTTCAGTGAGAATTTTTTCTTCTTTTGGATTTACCTCATTTTCCATATACAGAACTTGGAAATCAAATATATAAATATTGCCTAGGGAGAAACTCGTTATAGTAACTTTATAGTTACAACAAACCAAAAGCTTTAAATAGTCTTTTTTGCTATAATTATTATCACCTCTTTTTCCCTAGGGAGGCAAAAAGACGTACTATTTTGAACGTTTTCGCGCCTCTCTACGGGTTTATAATCTGAAAAATTCGAAAAAATGAAATACAAAAATCTTGCTAAAAATTTGGGAAAAACAGTTGCTTCTGTTCTTATTCCACCAATTGGTCTTGCTATGTGGCCGAGAGAAGCGAAGAATCGTTTAAATATGTGTCTTCTTGGTATGATTATTTCTATTAGTACTGGAATTGCATCAGTGTGGCCGCCAAAGCCAATCTATGATTCTCCAAAATTAGCAATACGGAATTATGAAAATCCAACAGCCTACACTCTACCTTGCTTATTTCTGAGTCCATTACTTCTTAATTCTGCTTTTCAAAGAGAATTTTTATTAGAAAAATCAGCTCCTGAAAAGGATTCATGGCGAGTAAGAGGAGAAAATATAGTTGAATTTAAAGATGGAAAATATAATCTTAATTTTAGTAATGCAACAGAGTTTTATATAGATTCAGGAAGAACTTCTCTTTCAGAAGTTTATTCTCGAGTTACAGCTTGCAGGGCGGGAATTATTAAAGCAACAAATCACGGAGATATTAAGAAAGCAGAGAGATTTATAGGAGATTTAGCAATTGCGGTGGCAAGAAAAGCTGTAGTTGAAGAACAATATGAAGCTATGAGAAAAGATTTTGGAGCTGTTGTTGATAAGATGAATTCTAAGCTTAAAGATTTAGAAGCTCTTGCTAGATAATTTATTAGATATTAAGATCATTCTATCACAATTAAATTTAAAAACCCTGGAGAATTATTGTCGGTTATGGGTTCGTCATTATATCAAGAATTTATGGCTTTTGAGGCAGGAGCACCTTTGCCCCTAGAGTTTTTTCCACACGATGTTCTTCAGGATGATCCAGAGATATTTAGAAAAGGTGATCACTATGAGTCTGATGCTCCTCAAGGAAGAAAGAATGTTAGTGCAACAAGCCTTTTGATAAATGACTCTGTGCATAGAAGTGCACATAAACAGAATTTGTTATCAAAAGCTAGTCTAGAAGGAAGACCTGCTCTAAGATTTGAACGTTTTGATGTTAGAGATGTTGAAACAACTTGGTCTGAGATGCATGTCCCAGATTGCTTTTCTGATGATCCAGGATATTAAGATCAGAAAAATAAATAGAAAATTTTATTCTTGCTTTTTTCCTAAGAATTCTGTTAGATGGCACTTTCCACAATATAATCTATCTTTGGCTTTCATTAAAAATATTCCTGGTCCGCATCTTGGGCAGTATTTTTCTCTTTTAATATCATCTCCGGTGATTGTATAGAACTTATATTTCTTGCTTGTTGGCTTATTTGTTTTTTTTCTTTTTGATTTGTTTTTTACCATTTTTTATTTTTTTTCTTCAGCAGGGGCTTCTCCTGGCTTTGCTTTCTTTTGTTTAGTTAATCGCTTTACAGATTCGTCTCTCAGCTCTTTGCTGTGATAGATTGAAGCATTAATTAAAAAGGTCTTTCTTCCGAATTTTCCGTTTATTCTTTCAATCATAATATGGTCTTCATGGGCTTTAAAATGTTCTGCTACAAGTTTTGCTGCTTCAGCAAAACTTGGAGTCTTATCAAGTTCTAATACAACAGAGACTTCTCTTCGTCCAAGCAATTCATTTTTAATATCTTTTTTAATCTCCATTTTTTTTAAAAATTAATCTACTTTTATTGTGTACACCCCATTTTCACTTAATCTTAGGTTTTTTGCTATTTCTGACTTGTCTTGATGAACAATTTCTATTTTTCCTTTCCAATTTTCGGTGACAGCACCTGCTCCACATTTTGGGCATTTTTCTCCTTCTTCAAATATAAATCTGCATTTCTTGCAAGCTTTTGCTTTTTTTACCATGTTATTTTTTCTTTGCTCCTTTTTTTACTTTTTCTGTAGATTCTTCTTTAGCCATCTTTTTTGCATTTGCTTTTTCTTTTTTCTTTTCTTCTTCTATCCACTCAAGCTTTCCTAAACCTGGTTGTCTCATTGTTAGACCTATTTTCGGCTTTTCTCCTTTATAGGAAATTGCAACTACTCTTGCTAAACAATTATCTCCTTTTTTTATTACTCTCTTTGTTGATTTTCCTGTTAGGGCTCCTGTGCTTGAGAATGATACATAATCTTCCATTGTCTGACTTACATGAATCATGCCCTGCATTGCTCCAAGATTTATGAATGCTCCAAAATTAGTAACTTCTGCTATTGTACCATAAACTAATTCATTCATCTCTGGTCTCCAGATAAGCAATTTAAAATCAGAATTATAATAAGCTGCTCCATCTCCAGGAATTATGACTCCTTCGCCAACTTTATCAACAGATATAACTCCTATAACTTCCCCTATCTCTTCATCATGATAGCTGGAATAGGTTGATTGCAATTGCTCTTCTACAGCTGTCTTTGTGTCTAATCCAAAGAGCTTTGGCTCTACCCTTACATAGTCTTCAACATCTACTATATAGAACATAAAGTTAACACAAAAATATGATTTATAAAGTTAACTGATTTGTCTTTATCTGTAACTAGGCTCTGTTCTCTGAGAAGTCAGTTAAAATAGTGCTTAAGTCTGCATGAAAGATTAGAGAAGTACTAATCTCTTTTCTCCTTGAATCGTTATATTTCTGATTTTTCTCTGTCTTTTTAATCTTCCTGCAAGTATTTTATCAAGTGTAGCAACAATTATTTCTTCTTTTTTTGCAAGATTTATGATAGCTTCATCGGCATAAGTTCCATGAGAATTTATCATTTTAATTTTATTTAGTTTTATAATCTTAAGAGCAAGTTCTGCTGCCTGCCTATCTGAAAATTTAGTTGCTTTTAATCTAAGTTCTTCAATTTCTTTAATAACCTGAGAGAGAATACAGATCTCATAGCCCTCGGACATAATTCTTTCTATCTCTGTTGTATAATCTATCTTTTTTTCTGCGCAATATATAAGGAAATTTGTGTCTAGTATTATTTTTACCATATTATATTCTTATCAGAGAATAAGAGGATTTAAATATTGTGCTCTCTCTATTTTAGAAAAGATATTATCTTCAATAGAAGATGTATAAGAAATGCGGGGTGCTGGAATTGCAAAAACCCGCTGGAGGTTGTTGCTATGCAAGAAAAAGATAATGTAGTTGATGTGCTTGAAAAAGCTAAAGTTGCGATAAAAGAAGGAAATTCTATGGCTGTGAAAGATCTTAGCAATCGCACTATACATAGCGCTTCTATTTATCAGGATCCTGATAATATTAATATTGCAGTAATACTTTATTCTATAAGTAAGCTAATAGAAAGAACCCATTATCATGAGATGCCTGGCTGGGATAAATTTGAGAAAACTTATGCGTCTGCCATAGATAACTCGATTATTGCTCTTAAGAAAAATGATCTTCCTGTGTATAGAGATCAGATAAATAGAATACGCGATTGTGTAAAACAGATTTCAGGCCATCTTAAAACTTATATTGAAGAAGTATTTAGAAAAGCAGAGATAAACAAAGCTTCTAGAATTTATGAGCATGGTATTTCTCTTGAGGCCACTGCAAAAATTCTCGGAATAACTCAGTGGGAATTATCTCAGTATGTAGGCCAGACAGGAATAGCAGATGTAAATCTGGCTTATACAAAAGACATAAAACAGCGTCTGAAAGACGCTGAGGAGATTTTCTAGAACGATGACAAAATACATAATTCTAGATTCAGGAGCACTAATAAATATGACTACAAATGGTTTGCTGGAGATATTCAGAAAACTTGTGACAGCTTTTCAGGGAGAGTTTTTAATAACCCCTGCTGTAAAATATGAAACCATAGAACATCCAATAAATATAAAGAGGTTTGAATGGGGAGCAATAAGAATAGAGCATCTTCTCGAAGATGAAGTAATAAAGATGGCTAGTGATGAAGAAGACATTTCTGAAAAAGAGCTCTCAAATAAAACACAGGAAATAATGAATAATGCTAACAATGCTTTAACCTCTGGAGGAAAATCTATTCACCTTATAGAAAGAGGCGAGTCAGAGTGCCTTGCATTATCAATTTTATTAACTAAAAAGAATATAGATAATGTTGTTGTTATAGACGAAAGAACAGCAAGAATGCTCTGTGAAAGTCCTGATAATCTTAAAGAACTGATGGGGAATAAACTTGAGTCTAAGATAAAAGTAAACTTTGAAAACTTAAGAGAATTGAGCAAAATAAAAATAATTCGTTCGACAGAGTTAATGTATCTTGCGAATAAACATCGCTTATTAGACGGCGATAAAAAAGCGCTTGAAGCTGTGCTTTATGCGCTCAAGTTTGGTGGATGTTCTATCTCTGAGAAAGAAGTTGAGTTGATGAAAAAAGGATAACCTTTAAAATCTCTATTTCTATTTGATTATTTAATC
>CAYHEY010000002.1:4138-18001 GCA_964355735.1 Candidatus Woesearchaeota archaeon | reverse complement strand
TTTAATTTAATTTACCTTCATCTGATGTAAAGAACCATTAATAAACTTGATTTTTTACCTCTTTATATTTATATCATGTTTTCTGGTTTTTTAAATCTTCTGCTAGGTCATAGGCGCGCCTGAAAGCCGAGATTGTTTTCCAGGTATTTGACCGCCGAGTTCTGTAGGTAAGCCTGCAAATCCAGCACCGTAAGTTGAAAAATTTTGTTCAGGAAGCATTGTACCATAGCCTGATGAATAACCTCCAGGAATTCCATATTGCCTATTCCAAGAATAATTTGGAGAGACTTGAGCACCAAGACCATTCATTGTCGGTATTATAGCATGGTTTACTCCTTGCTCTGAAAAATGCTGCCACCAAGCCAAGGCTTCTATAACCTTTTTACCCTTAAATCCTTCTTGAGCTTTATCTATCTTTTCCATTATACCTTTGAAAGGAACATTACCCATGCCCATTGGAAGCTCTGTGTGTTCAAATCCAAAATTATCTGAGAGATGTATGTGTTTAACAAAAGGAGCAACTGCTTTTGTTTGTTCAATTATGTCCTCAGAAGTATATCCATATTTTCTCATCATATTTATATGTCCAACATCCCATGTTGCTCCTATGAGTTTTTCTGCTTGTTTGACTGCTTCTCTATCAGATACACCATTTCTCTGGGCCTTCTCTATGAATTTTTCTCTTGCTAATTCTACAACTTGTTTTAATTCTTCTCCTGTTGTAATTATTGATTGCTGAGCAGGATGATTTTCAAGAGCAATAATTGGAGCAGAATCATGAAATTTATTATAAGATTTAAAAGCAACTTCTGCTGCTGTCTCTGCTGATTGTTCTATTGCAAAATCTTTAAGTGGTCTTAGTATATTAACTTTTTCTGGCTCAATTCTTCTGAGAGTATTTATTCCTTCTTCTATAAGGCCTGCAAATTCTTTTAATTTTTTTGGATCTTCTATGGCTTTACTAAATTCATTTTCTTTTAGAGCTTCTGCTGCTCGCTCTCTAAATTTATTTAAGGATTCTCTTACATCGTCTCCTGCATCTTTATAAACCATATCAAAATTAGCTTTCAATTGTCTATAAGCATTTCTAAGATAAAGGTCTGCGTGAGGAAGTTCTCTCCCTAATTCTTTTAATGTTTTTTCTTTTGTTTCTTGATATTCTTTTCTATCAGGGGGCATACTAGCCAGAGCATCATAGGTCCTGCTAATATTTTCGGCTATATTTGCTCCTTGATTCGCATAATAATTCATATTTCCAAGCTGTTCATCCCAGACTTCTTTATTTGCTGTTTTTAAGAGTTCTACTGGATTAAATTTTGGAGAAATCTCGCCTTTATCTGATGGAAAAAATTTCTGCTCGTTTTTTATTTGACCTATTTTTCCTTCTGGATTAACATATAATATGAACTCTGTTTTCTCTATTTTTCCTTCTTTTGTCTTGAACTCTGCTGAAGGCAGCTGTGGCTGATCTGTTGAAGCATGAAAGTTTACAATTATATTTCCTTCAGGAGCTAATTCATGACTTCTTTCTACTGAATTCCATAACTGCATTTCTGCAGACTTTCTATTTGTTTCGCTCCAGTTACCATGAACTATTCCTGTTGGCTCTACCATCGGAGCATGCACACTTAATTCTGCATTTGTTAATTTTGCGAGCCTGTTTATTTCTTTAAAGTGTTCTTTGGGTATAGAGTCAAAGACTCCAGGGTCATGACCCGCTATTTCAACATTTCTTAAACCTGTGTTAAGATGCTTTGAGACTTCTTTTATTTGATTTGCTGTTCTGGCATCTAGAGAAGTTCCTAAAGAAGAGAACTGAGCATTATAACCTGTAAAAAGAGAATCTTTTGGCTCTGTTGAATATAATCTACTTTCATAAATTGATTCTGTGCTTGCCATTTACTTTTTTGTCCTCTTTTTATAGATCTATTAAGTTTGTGGTATTTAAAAAATCTCTGTTTTTGATTTTTAAGAGTTTTTTAAAGATAGATTAAGTAACAATCATCAGAATTTTGAAATCAGAAATTTTTATTGACTTATATTCCCTGTTTTTAGCCTTCTTGACTTTTGATGAAAAGGAAGTTTTGTTGCTTCTTGTAATTCTACTCTATATTTTTCTTGTTGTTCGGAAAATGCCCTCATACTCTCACCCTCTATTGTTTGAGTTTGCCTACCTGTTGTTCTATCTCCTAGAACAGGAGAGACAACTCCGGGTCTTCTTGAAGAGAGTTCTTGATCTATTACTGGTGCTGTTCTTCTTCCTGATTCATAGCCTGGCCGAGATTCTATCTCTGAAGTTTGGGATGAAGAATAATTAGAAGTTCTAGTAGAATAAATCCTGGTTTCTCTGTTTAAAGATAGAGAATTTAAAGGCGGGTTTGGATTTTCTGGTTGAAGGGTCTCTGCCTGTTCTATTCTTGCTTCAGATTTAACGAGAACAGGAGAGTTTTGCCTAGAGGGACTTGATAAAGAAAAACTCGGAATAAAAGAAGGTGCTTTTAAATTAGAATTATTCTCTTCTTCGTATTCTTCATGCGCTTTTTTTACCTCTTTCTTTATTTCTTTTTTTACCTCTTTTTCCTTTCTTGGAGGAAGAATTATTTTTATTCTTCTAATATTTTCTGCTAAACTATATTTCTTTTTTATTCCTACCATGCTATAGTAAAGATGTTTGGATAAATAAAGCTTTTGGGTGCTTTATCGAGCTTTATGTCTGAGATAATCAAGAGAGATATAAGATATGATAAGTAAACTTTAATTTTAATATCAAGAATGACTAAATAAACCCAAATAGGCTCCACATGCTCGCCTATTTTCTATAAGCATTATTAATAATTAATAGTAATACAGAACTTGTGCCGAGAACTTGCATTTTTGTAAGGGGTATAAGATAATAAAATGCTGGTTCGAGTAGGTTATCAAGAGATTAAAGTAAGTATCTTTTTGAATTATTAATGCTTTATTTAACTTTTATATTTTATAATAAAGCCTTCGCCAGGAGCAGAGGCCATAGCATGGGCTTTTTTATAAATGTCATAAATCTGATAACAATTTTCTACTGCCTTCTTTTTCGAGAGAGCTCTAATAAAAGTTTCATAATAATTATCTTTTTTTATGCCTTCTTTTTCAAGAACATCGAGTTTTGCTTTTTTCTTGAGTTTTTCTGCTTCTTCAGAATCTTCATCAGAGATTTTTTCTTTATATTTTCCACCAAAACCAAAGAGAGCAGAAAATGGATTTATATCTTCTCCAGAAGATAACTCTGGTTTTTTCTCTTCTGATAAAAATTCATCTATATCTGACTTGAGTCTTTCTAAGGTCTCTGAAGTCATGCCTTCTACTAATTTTAGAGAATCATCAAGAGAAGAATCATTGAACTTTTTTTCAAATAAATCCAGTTCTTCCTGATTAAGAGAATAAGCTTTGAAGTTTACTTCTACTCTGCCACCATAGGCAACATTCTGACCTACTCTTGAGGGAATTCCTCTGAAGGTAAAGTCTACAAATACACAGGAATAATATTTTCTGTAAGCTTTATCAGGATTTAAATCTGCAAAATTTTGAGGAAGGTTTTTATTTATTGCTTCATCATAAACCTTTAGAGGAGATTTTCCCATAATAGTTAGCTGAAGAAACATTGTGTTGAAAGCTTTAACAAGAGCAGGATTTTTTCCTAAGTCTTTCATCATCAAGTCTGATGCTGCTTTCAAATAGGGTCTTGCCCATTTGGAGTACATTTTTAGAGCATCTACCTGTGTCCTAAGATAAGTTTTTTCTATCTCAAATCTTTTTCTTAATTCTACCTCACTTCTTTCTCTCCAATCTAAAAATTCTGCTATTCTTGCTTCGAGTATTCTTTTTACTCTATCATTTAAATCCATGCTCTCAACACTATCGAGGGATTTTGCAAACATAAAAGCATCTATAAGTGTAGCAAATGAGGCTTGAGAAAAAGCCATAGCTTTTATACTTGTATTTCCTTTTGTTATATCAACTTTATCTAGCCATAATTGTTTAAGAGAAATCATGCCTGCTTCTTTTGTTTTTTGTTCTTCACTTTTTGCTCTGTCATAATCTTTCAGTCTTATCTGAAATTCTTTTAAATCATAGATTATGTTAAGTATGCTTTTTATTACAGTATTTACTGTTCCATAGATATTCATAGCAGAGTCTTGCATTCGCTTTGCTCTGTCCATTGTATGAAGAAAATCTTCTGAGCCAGGCGAAGAAGTAAAATTATCCTCGAGTTTCTCGACTTTTCCCCCAAATAAGCCATTCATAAAATCTAGTATCCAAAAATAAACTGGTTCTAGAGTTTCTGCATTTGAATCATATTGTATTTGGAATTCTTTTTCTGGCTTTGGCTCTGCTTTTTCTGTTGCTTTGTTAAGGCTTTTCTTTTTTAAATCATATACTGCTTGAGCATTAGCTGCATAGACTGGATTTATTGCAGCGAGAATTTGATATATGCTTGGACTTGCCATCTTTTTTATGCTATAATGTAGTTTTAGAAGTTTTTAAATGTTAACTTTAAAAAAGCTTTGCGTACATATTATTTATTAATTACACTTTCTAACTAATAACAGTTACTTTAATTTATCTATGCTATTTTATTAATTTATAACTACAAGTCTTCAAGGCATTATTTTTTATGTTATACAGCAGATTTATTAACTTGTAGCCCCTAACTGATTAGTAAGCATCATTTAAGAGATAGTATATTCAAGTAAGTTTTAGAGAGCAGTTTTATTTTTTTAATAGTATTTATCTTAATTAATGCTGATAAACTTATTTCTTACTTCTTATTTCTTCTTTCTCAGAACAATTATGCAGTAGATTATTAGTATTCCAAATACAGAGAATATAAGACTTTTGGAATCAAAGAAACCCAGTCTTATACCTGTGCCCGAAGGGCATGGGAGGTATTCTTCTCCGTCTATACAACCACTTGGAGCAAGAACACCATTTGTTCTATTTGTCCAATCTGCTGTTAATTTATATAAAATATTGTTTTCATAACTATCGCAATAATTTTCTTCGACTGATGTCCAGAAGCATTGAGGTGTAATTTTATCTTTATGAGGAATCATTGTTCCATTTTCTCTGCATGTCCTTTCTACTAAAGGAGAGCCCCTACATTCTGCTGTAGCGTCATTCCAACTGCAGATACAGTCTGTTTGATTATAACAATCAATGAGAGAAGAATTAAAATTAAATCTTGATGAAGTGATATTGCATATGCTTATTGGGTTTAATACAGAGCTCCAAGGTATAAGTGAATTTCTTGATTGAGATTCGCAGGTCATTTTATCTGTATTGTTAAATTGATTGCAATTATTGCTGACTTGAACATAGCATTTTCCTGAACCAAAATTACACAATTGATTTGTAGGGCAGCAAAAACTGCCTGTTTGATTGTAGAAAAGAGAACAATTTCCGCCTGTAGAAAGCACATTTATTCTTGCTCCTGTGCTTTTATTTTCCCATTCTGCTGTTGTAATTGAAGAAACACATCGCATGCCCTCTTCAGGGATAACTTGAGCAATGTTTTTACAGGATTGATCGCAGATTGCTAGATTTGGCGGATTGGGATCACATTCCTCATCTAAAGCTGGTTCAAAAATTCCGTTAGGGCAATGGATGACTGGAGGAAGAACAGCTGTAGGAAGAGATTTATTTTTCAAATAAGCGATAGTAAATCTAGTTCCATAATCCCTTAGCTTATTTAATCCAACACTTCCATTAAGATGCGCCCAAGCCAAATCAGTTGGATAGATTGTATTTGGATTAAAAGCACGTTCAAAATAAGTATACTTGGCATCATTTCCTAAAGTGAGAGGTTGAAGATTGTTATCTAATAAATAGTTCCATTCTGAAAAAGTAGTGGTATTTTGCAAGGTTAAAATTACTTCATCTTTACCATCTGCATCTAGGTCTCCTATGAAAATTGGATTTGAAAACCCAAAAGCACTCCAGGTCATCCGAAACCAAGGAGAGTTACTATAATACTCCATATTAATAAATTGGGCTGTATTCCCTGTATTAATCCCGAAAAAAGTTCTTGAAGAAGAGCTATATCCTGCTAAATAAAAGTAACCATTATTTACTTTACCTCTAAATCCTGTGACTATCTCAGATATTCCATCTCCATTAAGGTCTGCTGCGTTTGCATAGAGTGTTGAAACTCCATTGTCATTCTGCTCTGGATCTTGCCAGGGAGAGAAACTACTAAGAAAATAAATATTCTTAGAAGCAGAGTCATATTGATAAATATTTGCTTTCTGATTATAGGTAGAATTTTGAATAGGGCCTGAATAATAGTGAGTTACAATAATCTCATCCTTTCCATCACCATTAATGTCTCCAGATTTACCAAGACTTACTTTCTTTATATAAAAAGGATATGTATCGGAGATTAAAGAATAAACATAATTATTTCCGTAATCTGAGACTTTTAGTCTTGTTTTCAAGTCATCATCAAGGATAATCAATCTTGCTGGTTCAGTATAACTACTTTCAGAAGTAACAATAATAATCTCGTCTTTTTCATCTCCATCTACATCTGCCCCAACCATATCAAAAGCTCTATTGTTTCCTATAGGTAAAAAACTTGTTCCATCATTAACTACTTTAATCCAATTATCGCCTAGATTTCTTTCTAATATGCCTCCACTAACACCAACAGGAAGACTGTGATTATATAGAGAAAAATCATTATCTAAAATTAAAATATAAGGAGAACTTATTGTTTCGTTTGTTTGCATAAATATAAATTCATTATAATAGTCTGAATCTAGATTTACAGGAATAAACTTGCTGTATTTCCAGTTTCCTCTTGTTAATTGAAATAGAGATTCACTGATAGGAGTTGCTTCTTTTGTTAAATTGAGCTTTGAAAGATTATATTCATTAAAATTAGAGTCTAAAACATAGTGATAGCCATCTGAAACCCATTTTGTTCTATCATTTCCTATTGTTGAGATTATTATTGCTCGTTTATTTTCTTCTTCTGAAACTAGAACAGGAAAATTAAATTCTCTTGTCCAAGAACTCGTGCTCGATTGAGTATCCAGAGCAGAAGAAACTTTCCAGCCCCTTATCCAAAAAGCCAGCTTATTGTAGGGCATCCTATTATCTTGACGCATATCTATCTCAATATTTTCTTTAACAAACATTTCTCCATTTACTTCTACTCTTTCTGTGTCTTTTACTGCAAACCAACTTGAATTTATTGCAGAAAAATAAGTGGCGTCTCCAATCTTTCCATTAACCCAAATTTGATACCAATCTCCTGCAGCAGAAAAGATTGCTGGTAGAAGGATAGTAAAATTACATTTCTGACCGCTCAAACAATAACCTTTTTCAGAACTAACAGAAATTAATTTATCAGCAGAAGTAAAAGTAGTAGAATTTCCTCCCCAAGAAGCACTAGTTCCTTTCCAGGCCATAGCCCAAAGATCTACTTTTGTCATTGGTAAGGCGCTATCAACAGCCATAGTTAAATCATAACTAGAATCTGTTCTTAAGGAAGAAGCATTTAACCAATATTCCCCATTAAAAAGCTGAATATTTGAAGGATTTCTAGGAGGGAATTCTACAATTCTTGCATTTTCCCATGAAGAGCCCCCGGCATAATAAACTTTTGCCCAAAGCCTATACCAAAGATTTGCTCCGGGAGGAAAACTTGTAGAAAGATGAAAAGAACAGGCCTCTGTGTTGCTCGTGCAATCTCCAAGAGATAAAACTTGAGTAGAATTAGCAGCTAAAATTGTTGACGATAAAACTAGGATTAGTGCTAAAAGAGAGAACATATAAAATATTAATTTATAACTACCTTTTTTTCTCATGATTTATCTAGCAATTAGAGATTTATAAATATTGCCTATCGGGGATTTTTATGATAATGTTAATTAGTATCTCAGATGAAGCTTAATAAGTGGTTTATTTGAAAATTCTTCGTTCATCCTATATAAAAAAGACTCAGAATTTTATTTATTAATTTCAACTCTCAAGAACAAGCAATGTAGCATATCCAGTTATTTAATTAGTTTATAGCTCTATGATGATGCGAAGCGAAAATTTTGGCTTTTAATATAATTAAATTTCTCTTTCAGATTTTATAAATCTCTCTGTCTTGGAAACTAAATTAAAAGAAAAACTCCTTCAAAAAGATTTAAAAAACCGAGAAATATGAATTATAATGGTATTTGGATTTAGCTTAAAAAAAGAGAAAAAAGTTCTTGATTTAAGGACATCTGATGGAATTCCTAGTGAAGGATATTTGAAAAAGAAAAAATTGGCTGGGGGCGCGGGTTCTTCTGGCTCTGAGAATATTTCTGCTAGTTCTAACTCAAGCACAAGTTCTTCTAATTCTTCTGGTTCGCCTGGTGGAGGGGGATTTTTTAGTTTTTTTGGTGGTTCTGGTTCTGACTCTTCATCTGGTTCAAATGCTTCGAGTTCTAATTCGTCTTCTGACTCGAGTTTAAATTCAAATAGTACAGATTTTTTTGGAAATTTGAGAAATAGTTCACGAAGCTCTGATAGTGAAACAGGAAAAGCAATAGAAAGGCTCGGAAACAGAGTAAGCGATGTTATGGATAGGTTTTCGCATTTAGCAGACAGACTGGATTTGCTTGAGAAAAAGATGGACCGATTAGAGAGAAAAGGGATATAGAAAGTTAAAACTTAAAATTTGAAGAACTTAAATGACTTATGAACTTTAAAAAGCAGAGAGAGGATTTCAAATAAAAATTTTGCAAGAGGTTATGCTGTTTGGACAGATTTTGCTATTTTATTTTGCTTCTGCTTCTTGCAGTTTCTTCAAGTTAATATCTAATCAATTATCTTGATTTTTCTAAGACAAGTGATAAATATAAAAACCCCAAGATATCTCTTAATTTATGGCACAGATAAAACAGGAAACAATAAAGGCATATGCTCTAAAAAATGCAGTAGAGCACGAAGGAAAAGCACAAGCCGGAAGTGTATTGAGTCCGCTTTTTGCAGAGGGGCTTGAGAAAGATGGAATAAAAGAAATTATGCCTAAAATTAATCTGGCTGTTAAAGAAGTTAATTCTATGAAACTGGAGGAGCAGAAAATTGAGCTAGAGCGACTTGAAAAACTGCTAAGTCATAGGGATGTTAGAGATCCTAGCGAACTTCCAGAACTACCTAGTGTTGATAAAAAAACAGGGGTAATAATGAGATTTAGACCAGCACCATCCGGACCAATGCATATTGGGCATATTATCTCTAATATGATTAACTCACTTTATGTGAAGAAATATGGTGGTAAGTTTTATGTTATTATTGATGATACTAATCCAGAAGAAACACTTGCAGAGGCTTATAAGAATCTGAGAGAAGATTGTAATTGGATATTTGGAAATATATACCAATATCTTAATGCTTCTGATAGAATTGAGATTTATTATAAATATGCTCTTACTCTAATAAACAAAAATTTTGCTTATGTCTGCACTTGTTCTCAAGAAAAATTTAAAAAATATTCAGAAAGTCAGAAAAATTGTCCATGCAGAGACATTAGAATTGAAGAAAACATGAAGAGATGGAAGAAAATGCTTGATAAAAATGGATTCAAAGAAGGAGAAGCTGTTTTAAGATTTAAGACAGAAGAAGGGATGAAACATTCTAATCCTGCTATGCGAGATTTTCCACTTGCAAGAATTAATTTAAAAAAACACCCAAAACAGGGAAATAAGTATAGAGTATGGCCTTTAATGAATCTTTCTGTAAGTGTTGATGATATTGAGCTGAAAGTTACTCATGTAATTCGTGGTAAAGACCACAGAGACAATTCAGAAAGGCAAAAAATGATTTACACTGCACTTAGAAAAGAAAAAGATTTTCCATGGACTTTTTTTATGGGCAGGATAAAGTTTACAGACTTGATATTATCTAAAAGAAAAATTACTGCTGCAATAAAAGAGGGCAAATATGAAGGAGCAGAAGATGCAAGACTGCCTACTGTTGCTTCTTTAAGAAAGAGAGGATATAAACAAGAAGCTTTTGCAAAGTTTGCTACACAAAGAGGACTAACAGAAGTAGATAAAGTGCTCTCACAAAAAGATGTTTTTGATGTTTTAGATAGATTAAATAAAGAAAGCTAAAATTTATCTTTCTGGCTTGATTGGTGCTGGTTTGATTGCTTTTAATAGGCCAATATTTTGTTTTGCCATAAATGATTTTTTTCTTGATGACACTTTATCAGAATTAGCAATCAGAATTTTTCTTTCTCTTGCTCTTTCGATATCTCCAAGAATCTTATAAGCTAGAGGGGGATTTTTTGAACAAATATTTATAATATTTAGAGCTTTATTTATAACCAAATTGTAACTTTCGGACTCAAATTCCTTGAATTTGTCTAATCTTTCTTTTGTGCTCTTCTCCAGTTTTATAGTCGTTGTTTCTTTAGGCATACTTAGGTATACTTTGGTGTGCTTATAAAGCTTTCTTTATGTGTTCCGACTATGTAGTTAATACAGCATACAAATCTTTATAAAGCAATTTTGCATTAGAATTTTAATTAAATATATACTCAAAAAATGAGAACAAAAACAATTTTAAGTTTCGTTGTAGCAATAATGATTGCGATGTTCGCATTAAGCTTTGCTATGGCTTCTATAGAAACAATTCCTGTTTCAATAGATAAAGTCATAGTGAATGATGTTGAATTGTTTGAAGGCTCTCTAACAAGTTTAGCTGCTTCTCCTGGAGAAACAGTGCCTATAAGAGTAACTTTTACAGCAAATGAAGATTTGCTTGATGTAAGAGTAAAAGTATGGGTTGGAGATAGAGATTCTGTATCAACTGCTAGGTTTGATGTTCTTGATGGAAGTGTTTACATAAAAAAACTTTCATTAACTCTACCTAATGTTTATGATATGGATGATGTTAATGAAAGCTGGACACTTCATGTTCAGATAATTAACAAAGATGGTGACAACTCAACAGCATACCAAGTAGAGATGCAAAGAGAATCATACGATTATGACATCTTGTCTGTTGATGCTCCCTCAAGAGCAAAAGCAGGAGAAGTTATAGGAGTAGATGTAGTTCTTAAGAACACAGGTTTTAGAGAATTACAAGATTCTTTTGTTATCGTTGCCATACCTGAATTAGGGGTAGCAAAGAAAGCTTATTTCGGAGATTTAGATTCTACAGATGATTGTGAAGATGATTGCGACAAAGAAGATGCTCGTGAAAGAAGAGTTTACTTAGTATTGCCTTCTGATGCAAAATCAGGAGATTATACACTTGAAGTAAAAGCTTCTAATTATGAGACTAGCTCTGTTGTGAAAAGACTTCTTGTAGTATCAGGAACATCTGGAAATGCGACAAGCACAGGAACAGGCAATGCAATAACTATAACTGGTGGAAACACAAAGTTACCTACCTCTGTGGTAGTACTTACTGTTATACTAGTAGTTATATTTGTAGTGCTTTTGATAGTGCTTATAGTTTTGCTAACAAAGAAACCTTCTGAGAAAACTGAAGACTTCGGAGAAACAAGTTATTATTAATTTAGTTTTTTAATTTAATTTTTATTTTTAAATTAACTTGTCTTTATGATGAAGAATTCACGATTATTTTTATTTTATTAAAGTTTAGAGAAAAGAGCTTAGGTGAGAATTCTAAAGAATTTTATACTAAGTTTGTAATTCTAATTTTATAATCCTAAAGCTTCTTGAGAATGTATGTCTGAGTAAGCTTAGCATTTTATTAATCTTCTATTATGCGAATGGTGCGAAGCAGTCTCTTAAAGCAGTTAGCACTATATCTCAGTTTAGGAAAGCTTTTATATATGGCTTGAGATATATAATGAAATGAGAGAAAAGAGCAAGATTTATAAACTAAAAGAGAATAATTATATTAACATATTACTAAGTGGTTTATCTATATCGCTAAAAAATATGCCTCATACTTTAAGTCCCCGGCGTTACCCTTCGGGATATGCCGGGTTTTATATTCTCTGTTTCTTGGGGGCGCAATTATGAAAAGAACAATTATCTTTATAGATGCTAATAATTGGTATCATAATATTAAGAGGTGGTTTAAACCAAGCCTAATAGACATGAAGAAGATTTCTCAGGTTATAGCAAAAGAAAAAAATCTGGACATTATAGAAATTCGATGGTATACTTCGGTACCAAATATAGAAGATAATAAACAGGTCTACCTTGCTCATATGGACTTCTTGGGCTATCTCGAAAGACAAGGAATTAAAGTTATAGCAAGAAAACTTCAGAGACTATCTAATAAAGAGATTATAAAGAAAAGAGAAGATCTTCTTGAATCCTGGGATTTATGTGAAGTTTGCAAACCCTTAGTTGAAGTAGGTTTTACTTATATTCAAGAACCTAATCAAAAGGAAAAGGGTGTAGATGTAAGAATTGCTATTGATATGGTAAAGGAAGCTCTACAAAATAAACTAGATTATTGTGTTTTAATATCCGGAGATGCTGATTTTATTCCAGCACTAGAGCTTATTAAAGGTTTAGGGAAAGAAGTTTTAAGTTCATTTGTTACAAGGGGGTATTCAAACGAGCTAAGACAGAAGTTTCAATATAGGATTCTCTCTAGAGGAGATTTAAATAAATGCTTAAAGGATTATAATAAAGAGAAGGTATAAAAGAAAAAGAGCATGTTATATTCAAAACTAGTTGAAATCTATGAAAAACTGGAGAATACTCCTTCTAGACTCGATAAGACGGAGATACTCTCGGAATTCTTGAAAGAGTTGAAAAAAGAAAGAAAAGAAAAAAGAGAGCTAGATGCTGAGATAGTTTATCTTCTTCAAGGAAGAGTATGGCCTGATTATTTTGAGAAAGAGTTTGGAATAAGTTTACAATTAACGATTAAAGCATTAGAAAAAACTTCGGGCATAGCTAAAGATGAAATAGTTAAGAAATTCAAGAAGACAGGAGACCTAGGATTAGTTGCGGGCGAAGTCATGAAAAAGAAAAAACAGGCTTCTTTGTTCTCGCATAAACTTACAACAGAGAAAGTAATAGAAAATCTAAAGAAACTTCCTGATCTTGTAGGAAAGGGAACAGTTGATAAAAAACTGGCTTTGATAGCAGATTTGTTTATTAATGCTACAAGTATAGAAGCAAAGTATATTGTAAGGACCCTGCTAAATGATTTAAGAATTGGTGTTGGCTCTGGAGTAATAAGAGATGCTATTGTCTGGAGTTGCTTGGATAAAGAAGATAAAAAAAATTATGAGGTCATACAAACAGCCTATGATAAAGCTACTGATTTTGCTTTGGTTTTTGAAAAAGCCTGTGAAGGAAAAAAAGAAATAGAATCTATCTCTCTAAGTCCTGGAAAGCCTTTGAAAGTAATGCTTGCCCTAAAAGCAGAAAGCATAGCAGATGGTTTTGAGAGATGTGGAAAGCCATGTGCAATAGAGTTTAAGTATGATGGTTTTAGAATGCTGATAAATAAGGATAAAACAGGAGAAATAAGAATTTTTACAAGAAGATTAGAAGAAGTAACAAAACAATTTCCAGAAGTTCAGGAATATATGAAAAAATATGTTAAAGCTGATAATTTTATAATTGATTCTGAGGCTGTTGGTTTTGATTTGAAAACGCATAGGTATCTGCCTTTCCAGAATATAAGCCAGAGAATTAAGAGAAAATATGATATTAAGGAAATTTCAGAAAAAATGCCTGTTGAAATTAATGCTTTTGATTTGCTGTACTTGAATGGCGAGTCCTTGATAGACGAGAATTTTGAAGAGAGAACAAAGTTGCTTAGAAAAATAATAAAAATAGAGAAATGGAAGTTAGTTGCTTCTAAACAATTGATAACTTCTGATGAAAAAGAAGCTACGAG
>CAYHEY010000002.1:0-4128 GCA_964355735.1 Candidatus Woesearchaeota archaeon | reverse complement strand
AAGAAGCCATAAAAGAAGGAGAAGAAGGAATAATGTTCAAAAAGTTGGATTCACCATATAAGCCTGGAGCCAGAGTAGGACATATGCTGAAATTCAAGCCTGCTATGAATGAATTTGACCTAGTAATCACAGGAGCAGAATATGGAAATGGAAAAAGAGCAGGTTGGATGACAAGTTTTGATGTTTCCTGCAAAAATAATGAAACAGGGGAGCTTGCAGAAATAGGAAAAGTCTCAACAGGAATAAAAGAAAAATCAGAAGAAGGAACGAGTTATGAAAATTTAACTCAGTTGCTTAAGCCTTTAATAAAAAAAGAGGAGGGCAAGCATGTTATAATAAAACCAAAAATAGTGATAACAGTTAAGTATCAAGAAATTCAACACTCGCCTTCTTATTCTTCAGGGTTTGCTCTAAGATTTCCGAGTTTTGCTTCTTTGAGAGAAGATAGAAGCATTCATGATATTGCTTCTCTTGAAGAAATTGGGATAGCCCTAAAGAGGCAGGGCTTGCATATTGCTGGGTATTAAATTGTAAAAAAATGAAATTTGATAAATTAATTCCAGAATTGATGGTAGGAGACTTAGCCAAGAGTCTTAATTTCTATAGAAATATACTGGGATTTAAAATAGAATATGAAAGGGAGGAAAATAAATTTGCTTTCTTATCTTTTCAAGGAAGCCAGTTAATGATACAAGAAGATAATAAAGTTTGGAAAACAGGAGAATTAGTATATCCCTTAGGAAGAGGAATTAATTTTCAGATAGAAGTTAAAGATACAAATAAAATTATTGATTCTCTTAAGAAAAATAATTATCCTTTATTTCGAGAGCTTAAAGAATGTAGATATAGAGTTAATAATAAAATTGTTAAGTGTAAAGAATTTCTTGTTCAAGATCCAGATGGATATTTGTTTAGATTCTCAGAGATTTAAACTTTCTTAGTATATAATCGAAATATAATCTTTGAATTATAATCTTATTTATAAAGCTAAAATTTTTATTAAAAATATGACTCTTGGAACCGATATAAGAAGAGAAATTTATCCTTATCCTGAAGCAGACTATTGCAGAAGCGTAAATTTTGCTGATATAAAAAATAGATTGGTTTTTCTAGATGGTTTGGCTTGGGATTCTGTACCCTGTAGTATTAAAGGCGCCTGGTTTATTAGAAGTAAGAGATTTGAAAGAGATTTTCCTGATTTAGCTTACTTTGCACATATACAAAAAGCTATTGATAAGAATTTTGAGTTTCCCCAATATTATGGTCGGGTTGAAGGGGCTTGCCAGGAAGATAAAGGGGACTTTGTTCTCACAGTTACTCCTTCTTTTATAGAAATTATAGCAGATTCAGATGGAATAAGAGACAGAGTTAGAGATCAATTATTAAAACATAAAGAAGAACTTGGAAACCCGACTCAATAATTCTAAGGTTAAAGAAAAGATAGTTTTTTATAGCCATCTTGATTCCTATATTTATCCTGGGAAAAGAGTTCTGATAGATTAAAATAAAAAATAAGCTTTAGCAATTCCTTAAAAATGAAATATATTTTCGTATGCAATTATGGCAGAAATAGAAGCCAAAGTGCAGCAAAGGTTGCAAGAGAAATGAGTTTAGAAAGAGGGCTTGAATTAGAAACAGAGTATATGGCTCTTTTTCCAGAAGAATCTCCTGAATACGAAGAAAAAGCAAGAAGGATATTAGAAGAATCAGATAGAATATTTGTTATGACTCCTGAAATGAAAGAAATTGTTAGAGCAAGATATTTTATTTCTAGAAGAAAGATTACTTGTCTAAATGTAGAGGATGATTATGACTGCTATGGGCCTTGTGGTCCTAAAATCCGAGAAATGCTGGAAAATGAATTAAGAAAAAGATTAAAGAGGGTGTTATTTAGAAATCAGGGAAAATAAAACAACCTATTTAAAAACCCCAAAATGGCTCGAGGATAAAAAAGCAAAGCTTTAAAAACCCATCCCCTTTATAAATACTAAGATGGCAAAGGACGATTTAAAGATACAAAATATTGTTGCAACTACTTCTCTTGGAAAAGATGTTCCTCTAACAAAACTTGCGAAAACTCTCTCGAATACAGAATATAATCCTGAGCAATTTCCTGGTTTAGTTTTAAGAATAAAAAAACCAAAATCTGCTGTTCTGGTTTTTAGTTCAGGAAATCTTGTATGCACAGGAACAAAATCTATAGCCCAGGTTAAAGAAGTAATAAGAGAAGTAATAAAACAGCTTAAGAAAATAGGTGTAAGAGTCACAATAGTTCCTAAGATAACTGTTCAAAACATTGTTGCTAGTGGAAGTATAAATGTAAATCTAAACTTGAATTTTCTTGCTCTTGAACTAGAAAATACAGAATATGAACCAGAGCAATTTCCTGGATTAGTATACAAATTAGTAGAGCCAAATGCAACTTTCTTGTTGTTCTCTAATGGAAAATTGGTATGCACAGGAACAAAGAATAGAGCACAGCTAGAAGATTCTATGAATCAGCTGAACAAAAAGATAAGAGAAGTTCAGAAAAAAGCCAATAAATAATATCAGAGTCTTAATTTAATAATTCTAAACTTTCTAGAAAGAAAAAACTAGTAATTTAATTAAATAGTTTAATTACACAGCTTCTTAGATCATGCCCTATAATAAGTTTATACAACATCTATAAATTCTTGGGATATTTATTAATATTCTATAGTAATACAATTTTTATCTTCGATAAAAACTTTAATAATCTTTGAGTAAATTAGAGTTGATAAGTTTAGTTGGGTTGGTGTATTAAGGTTTAATGTAGTTAAGATAAATGCTATCGAACCTGCTAAATTCCTCGCTTATCATAACTTAAAAAAGGCTCAGAATTTTATTTAATGATATAGTCTCATGAATAATAATTTTAAGTATTATTAGGGTTTTATTAATTGTTATTGTTTCCTCGTAAATATCTTAGATTTCAGTTTAATTTAATTATTTTATGTCCATAAACTTAAACCATATCATTTATGATGTGGACGTAACTTACTGGTTTAAGTTTTGGATCACAGGAAAATCAAGGATTTTCCGTGCAGAAAATTCTGCCGAATTTTCTTGCATCCCAAAAACAAGTGCCAGTCAAACCCACACTTTTAAGTGTGGGTGGCACATTGTTTTTCTGATTTTCTAGAATACTTTTGATTAATAGATCTGGATTCAAAGCATATTTCTAATCATATAAATCTTTAAATAAAGACTTTTTTTGTTTGTTGAATGAGAGTTCAGAAAGAATATTTGAAGCGAATAGAGAGAGCATTTAGAACATATTTAGATAGTCATCCTGAAAAAAAAGAAGCTCAAGTAGGAGATATACAATATGAACTAGCAGTATATAACAGAGGACGAGCAGGAGAAGAAAGAAGGGCTGCTATAGTTACTAAACTTGGGGGTTCTGTACAAATTTATGTAGCACAAACAAGATTAGCAAAAAAAGATTGTCAAACAGATTTAGTAACAAGTGAAAATAGAATCAAGAGATCAAGCGAGGATATAATTCATTGTCTTGAAAGATGGGCCAGAGGCGAAAATATTCCTCTTCCTGTGAACTAATAGACTCTTTTTAAAATATATATCAGACTACACAAAGATTTAAAACAAAAAACACCATACTCTTTTTGTGATGGCAGAGCAAAAAAGGAGTCCTGAAGACAGAATAACAGAAGCAAAGAGATTTTTTGATACTTATAAAAAAGAGATAGGCCAAAGCATACGTGAGGACAGAAGAGTTATATTTGTGGATTTTAATGATTTATCATCTTTCTCTCATGAGCTTGCAGAAGAATTAATTGGCTCTCCTGAAGAAATAGTTGGTGTTCTTGAGACTGCCCTGGATGAACTTGGTTTGATTAAGAATGCAAGAGTGAGATTTCTTAATATTCCTGATACTCAATTTTCAAAGATAGGTCATATAAGAGCAAAACATCTTAATAGATTTATATGCATCGAGGGAATAGTTAGACAAGCATCTGATGTAAGACCACAGGTTGTAAATGCTAAATTTGAATGCCCTTCTTGTGGAACAATAATCTCTGTTCTTCAGATAGAAAAAAAATTTAGAGAACCAACTAGATGTTCATGTGGAAGAAAAGGACAATT
>CAYHEY010000001.1:15959-29746 GCA_964355735.1 Candidatus Woesearchaeota archaeon | reverse complement strand
TCTTAGAGCAAGGTTTGTTATAATAGACTCTGAGCAATTAATGTTCATGGTCTTAGATGATGATAAAGTTCATCCAAACTATGATGTTGCACTTTGGCTTAATACTAGTTTTTTTGCAGCTGCTCTTGAGCAGATGTTTGAAGTTGCTTGGGGCAAGTTCAAGAAGATATAATTCTGGATTTTTATTAAGAGATAGCAAGAGAATATTTATAAGTAAAGAAGTGTGGAAGTTTTCAGAGTTTAATCATCTTTCTAATTTCTTGATTAAAGAATTTTGCTCTTTTTATTGAGGTCTCTGCTTTATTCTGCATAGCTATTTGACCTAGTTCATAGGTAAAAATACCCCTCTTATCCTTTTCAGATTTGTATTCTTCAACCAACTTCTTAGCTTTTTCTTTTCCGAGAATTTCACTAGATTCTTGAATAGCTTCATGAAAGTCTTCGATTAATTTTCTTTCGAGTCTTTTGTTCATATAGAAAAAATAAATTAATGCTTGAAAGACCATTTGATGGATTGATTGGGTATTTGAATCTGATTTTATCTTAATTCCGAAGTTTTCAAGCAACCCCCTAACCATATAAAACATAGAATAATAAGAAGCATTTATGGTCCATAGACTTCCATCAAAATTAGAATAACCTAATGTCTCTTGTAGTTTTGGATTAATAGAGAGGTCCATCAAAACCCTTGCTGAATCAAAAGACTTCCTAGAATTCTCCAGAAAGAAGTCTGTAAATTTTCCTTTGCTATTTTTCTCTACGATAATCTTCTCTTGCTGAATCAAATTTTCAATCTCTTTCTTTATTATTTCAAGTTCTTTATTGTCTAGCATTATTTAACACTCTGTAAAAGTTTTCTCCTCCAAATAATATAATGTGTTTATTGAGAATTTCGTTTAAAACGTTTACCTTTTCGTATTTGGAAAGCATCTCGTAGGCACTTTCAACAGAGATAACATTTATGTCCAGATTTAATGTAAAGTTTTCAGCAATATTTCTAATAATCTTCTCTTTCTTTTCAACTTCTGACTCTGGAAATATAAACAACAAATCTATATCTCTGCCTTTTACCTCAACCGAACTCCCAAAGAGAATTGAAATAAAAAAGTCTGTTCCTAATGCCCCAAAACAATCTAGAGAAAATAATTGTAGATCTTTATTCTTTTCAAAAAGTCTTTTTCTCCTTAAAGATTCTATATAGGCTAATTCTAGATGATTTTGCCTATAATTTAAAGAAATTAAATCTTGCTCATCCCTTAACAAATAGCCTTCTTTTATCAAAGGAGTTATTGAGCGATGAATAACAGCGTACTTTTTATTTAGAATTTCTGTTACCTGTTTTATGCTATATTTTGTTGTTATTCTTGAAACAAATACTTTCATAATTTCAGTTTGGACTTTTGTGAACATAGCTGTATAACCTTCTTGTTATATAGATATCACTTTTTAGTTATTTATAAACTTTTTGGTGCTGGATAAATATAGTTTAATAATAGTTTCTGTACCCATATCGGCCTTAATTAGGATAAAGTAACCACGTAGTCTGCGAGACTCGGATGAATAATAGTAGATATGAATTTTATTAAAGCTCTCGCATAACTCGAAAATAAAAATAAAAAAAATTAAAAATAAAAAAAATTAAATTTAAGCAACCTTGAGGTTGACTGTTCCTGATGCTCTTTGCGCTACAGAACTTCCTGCAGAAGTGTATGTTATTGTAACTGCACCTTTAACTCTGCTTCCTGCTGTAGATGTGCAAGGAACATTTATTACTTGAGCAGCATCAACTGCAACTGGTGTTGAAGTTGTATAATCACTGCATCCAGTAGCAGCAATATTTACATTTGATATAGTGACTGCCTCACCAGCACCATTTTTAACTTCAATAGTTACTTCTGTGGTACTTGCAGCTTTTCCAAGAGCTATGAATGGATCACTTATGCTAAATCTGTCTCCTACAAGATTAGCAGGATTTCCGATAATAATATATAAAACTCCGATAGCTATGATTGCTGCTAAGATAGCCCAACCATAGGTCATAAGGAATTCCATAGCTGCTTGTGCCTTTTTGTCTCTCATTTTTTAACCTCCTTTTATTTTAATTGCTAATATTAATAATTATACGAGGAAGAAGTTATTTATAAACTTTTCTTTTATGTTAAATCAAGTTGGTAACTTAGCAGAGTTAATTCAAGCCAATGATAATCTTATAAAATTAATTATATCTTAGAGTATTTCTGATACTTATAAACCAAATTGATTTTTGTGAATAAGTCCATAAATATACTAATAAAAACCTGATTTTCGCTTCGCATCATCATAGAGCTATAAACTAATTAAATAGCTTGATATGCTTACATTGCTTGTTCTTGAGAGTTGAAATTAATAAATAAAATTCCAAGCCTTTTATTAAGTTATGATTGGCGAAGGAATTTTGGGCAGGAAGTATCGATTTTCTTAAGCAGTTAAGACTCCTCGAAACTTATCTTAAGATATGTTTATCAGAAAATCTTGTAAGTCTGATTATGTGCATTATCAAGATAAAGCCAAGGTATGCCTGAGACAGAACTGCCTGGATCAGACTTGCTGTTAAAATACAAATAGTCTACGCAAGATTCTCCTGTCACACTATATTCTTGAGGCAGGCCAGGAACATAAACTAAAGACTCTATCCCATTTACATCTGAAGAAAAATTTCCTTCAAGTCTCATAAGAAAATTAGGAGCGAGAGTTGAATTAATATAAAAAGAATTTTTAGCATGAGAATAAAGGCTTGTTGAATTAAAAGGAGAATAAATGGTCTTTGTAATTTTATTTGAAACCTTACCTCTTGTTTCTACATAATAGACTGGGTCTTCAAATCCCTGAATAGAAATAAAAGAATTTGTAACAGAGGTTCTATTCCAGGATACTAAGCCTGTGCTGTCTCTTATAGATAAATCTCCTTCTAAAATAAGTTTTATTGTCCAAGGATCAACTTGAATAACCCGAAAGTTTGGATTTTTAAAGCTTATAATAGCATTAACAGAAGAAGCCATTTCATCTAGCCTCTGAATCAATTCAGAAAAAGAAGCTCCTTCTAAATCTTCCATTTTTACACCCTCAAATGTTCCATTATAAAAAGCTTCTTGAAAACTGGTGTTTACATTTGGGATATATGTCGCTGTATCTGCTATTTTCTGCTCCATCAAAAAAATAACTCTGTAACCAAAGATATATAATCTTCTATCTAAATCCTGGTCTGCTGATAAAATAAAAGAATTCAGAGTATCTATTCTGGTTGCTAGAGATTTTCTGCTCTCTAAAAGAGACACAGATAAGTAAGTTATCAAAAATAAAGATATTAAAACTATGGCAGCTATTGTAAAAAACATTGCTTTTTTTTGAGTATGTTCTAAGAAATTTAATTTATTAATTCTTATTCTATCAGGTTTAACTAGGCTGCATCTTCTCTGTTTTGTTGATTTATTTGTTTGTATTAGCATTTTTATTTCCAGGTTCTTATGTAAAAGTTGAGAGTTTGAATAAAAGGGATTCCTGTTATCTCTGATGTTCCTAATTGTATATTCTGCTCTGTAAAATAAACATCTATCTTACCATTTCTCTGAGGAGACTCGTAGTCTAACTTTTGCAATAATCTGTATATTGCTTTATTTATTGCATCTGAATCATAATCAATGGCATTTCCTGGATAAGTGCAGAGATTTGTTCCATTATAGGTACTTGGAACAGAAAATTGCATAGGAGAATTATCTTCAAAAATAATATTCCACTTACATCCTTCTGCTAAAGAAGAAATAGGAGAATAAGAAGAGAAATTTGAGACTATGGTGTATATAATTTTATTTTTTATAGAGCCTTGCTGAATATCTGAAGAACTGAACCCGGTATATAGCTCGAGGGTATTATTTTGTTGTATGAGCGAAATAGGAAGAGAAATTGCATAAGGATCTCCTAATAAAGTATATTCTCCGCCATAGCTAGAAATATTATAAACTATCTGATTATTTAATTTAACAAGAGAAGTCCATCTTGAGCCAGAATAGGATATTATCTTTGCGTCTATTACCTTAGAGTTAAGAGGAACAGATAAACTTCCTTGGGTAGAGTTATCAAATAATTTTTCTGAGGTTGTTATTAATCCAAAAGGTTGTTTCAGAGAATCATAGTTTATGTCTATATAAGAATCTGGATAGAGTATAGAAGAATAACTATTTCCACTTGCACTTGCTGTCTGAAGATAGTAAAAAATCTTGAGAATATCATTGGAAGTTTTATTATATAATTCTAAGATGTCATTATTGCTTGCATTTTGTTTATAATAGGTCCCATTTGCACATAAAGAGATATTATATAAAAGAGAATCAAGATTAGCATCACTTTGAGAAGTTCCTATAATTCCAAGAGTATTTATCTTTATGCTATAATTCTTCCAAGATTCGCAAGCAAGATTATAGGTGTTCTGCCAGATATCTCCAGACCTTCCAAGACAGCTATTTGGAAATTTTGTTCCTAGTAGGACAATTATTTTAATATCTCCTGTTGTTCCAAGATTTTTAAACTGCTCTGTTGCGTTCTTTATACCAGCACATAAATCTAAATTTCCATTGTTTGTCCAAAGATTTATTGTTGCATTTAATGAAGATTCATTATTGGATAAATGATGAGAATAGGCAGGATAAACATCTCCTTGCCAAAGACCAATTAAGCCCACTTTAGTAGAATTTAACCAAACCAGATTATTAATCAAAAGTCTGTTTGCTTTTTGTACTGCGCACAAACCATTATTTCCGCAGCCAGGAGTACGAGCAGAACTTACTCCTCCAGAGAGATCAACAACAGAGAAGACATTTACATTTGTTGTTTGATTAAAATTAAAAACAATTCCTTTCATACCCAGTCTCAGTGGTGTTGTTTTATTACTCAAATAAGAATAATTAATTCTAAGAGATAGATCAGAATTAGTTAAATTTAGGATTTCTTGAGAGGGTGTTGAAGAATTTAAAATAATGAGATTTCCTAATTTTAATATTGTTTCTAGGGAATTATTAAAGTGAAGAAAGATATTCATGGAATTAAGTGTGCCGGGTATATCCAAGCCATCATAAAGATTTATCAGACCATTAATTCCTGGGAAATTATATCTTTTCTCTATGGGCTGGGCTATATCCGATAGGTAATTTATTTTTATATATCCTCCAACAATATGAAGATTATCTCCAGATTCATTTTCCTTGAAAGTAAATGTGACTCTTTCTTTTCCTGGCTGAATTAAGTTTATATAATTATCAAGAGAATAGATAATTGGTTCAGATTCTGAAGAAGATTTATTGAATAGACCTGCAAAATTATTATCAATATACAATTTAAAGTTTTTATTTGTGACTATTTCCAGTTTCATACTTGTTATAGTTCCATTAAAGTCTATTGGGGCTGTTATCTCTCCTTCGCCGATATATCCTCCAAAATAGAAATATTTTTGTTTTAGAGCAGAAGATAAAAATGCTCTAGCAGAATAGCCAGTTGCACTTTCACCAATGGTATCATTTCTTATTCCACTAATTACTTGCCTTTGAGAATTTATCTCACTTAATTTCTCAGAGTTATAAGAAGTTAAGTTTTTACAAGCTATAAGGGTTGTTCCTATCCAAATACCAATATTTTCATTTGTTTTCAGCTGATCCAAGACTTGATAAGCAAGATTCGTTGCTTGGGCTCTGTCTGTTACATAAAATTCTCCTATTTGCTCAAGAATGCTTTTCTGAGGATTTGTTATTTTTCCAATGGTAATCAGATTCTGAACATAGGCATTATTCTCAGCCATTTCGCCTATTTTCAAGTTTGAGAAGACAGAAAGAGTATCTCCTACTAAAGTATTTTGTTTTTCAGGTATTCTTATGAGGGGATAAATTATTAAAACAGCAAATAAAATTATAGAAAGTGCAATTAGAGCATCTAAACTAAAAAATATTCCTTTTTTTGTCATTTTAGTTCCATACAAACAGATTAAGAGTTGCAGGCGCTCTTTGATATATTACAAATCTTGTTAATTTAATTAGATTCTGGCATTCGTGATTATTATAATTCTCTCCGAGTCCACTTACTGGCTGAGAGTTAATTGAGAAATTTTTTCCTTCTAGAGAGAAATAATAATTGTACTTGGTATTAAATAATTTTTTTGTTTGGTTATAATCGGACAAAGTTAAACTATAAAGAGATTCAAGTTTTGTCTCATTTATTTCTCCTCTAGACAATAACCCTATTGAAACAACATTACTAGGATTCCAATTTTCTGGATATCCTTCTGAAAGAATAAAAGAACCGATTAAATCTCCTTCAGAAAACATTTTTTGAAAGACTTCTTCTGTTTCTCTGGAATTATTTATTGTATAAAAATAAAAGAAAACTAGGGCAATTGTAAATATTGCTGCTGCTATAACCAAATCATAACCCCATGCCTGAGCTCTTCTTCTAGATATTAAGGAATATTCCTGAATCATTTTTAAGTATTTTATTTGCTCCTTTTTTTGGATTTCCTGTAATATTTCCTACCTGAAGAGAAGAGGCGTGTTTTTTGTCAGAAGTTTCTATATAAACATGAGAATCAATAATTTTTATTTCATAATCAACCTGACCAATGCTCTCTGGAATTCTGAATTCTCTGTAATATCCTGTAACTGATCCTGATGCAAAATTAATCTCTTCCTGAACAATAGAAGCAATTTCTCTAACTCTTGAATCCTGATTTTCAAACATCTTCTGACTCATATTCTGGTTAATGATGGCTACAAAAACAGTGAACGAAAATAGGATAAAACTTGTTACAATAAGAAATTCTGCTGAGGACTGCGCTTTTCCCATGTTATAGGGCTGTTATGAGGACATCATTTAGTCTTGCTTCTACTCTTATCTTTTTTAGTCCTTTAAACTGGCTTATGTTTCCTGGACAGGAGAGAGAGACTCTGCTTGGAAAAACTCTGATATTTTCTCCAGAGCTTAGAGAAATATTTGCAATTAATTCTTTATTGCTGAGGGTTATAGCATTTACTCCTTCAGGAAGATAGGCGGACAGAGTTGCTCTTGAAGGCTCGCCCGAATAAAAAACAGATTCAGAAGCAGAGATTAATTTTGTAGAAAAATCATTTAACTGATCCATTTTTATCTGGTCTCTTATTGAACTGGAATAAATCAGAGAAAGTCCCATAATGACTCCTACTGCAAATATGACAAAACTGATAATTATCATATACTCTACTCCTGTCTGGCCTCTTTTTTGCATTTTCCCCATTAGCAAGATTTATAAAATGAATATGCTGTAAGTATATACTAAGAGGCGTATTTAAACTTAATTATTTATATGACAAAAAGAGTAAAATTTATATTGCCAAAGATAGTCTTAGTAGCATTTATAGTTTTCATACTCAATATTGGTTTTTTTATCTATGGGCTTAATTCAAATATAACTGGAGAGACAATAGTCGAAGCAGGACTTGGTATGCCTGTTAATTCCTGGCTTATTATTGGTGGTCTGTGGTTTTTCTTGATTATGTTTATGATTTTTGGGGCAATAAGTGATAAGAGACTTAAGATTTCTCTTGAAGAAGCAGATACTATAGACATAAAAGAACTTACAGATTCTTCTGGAACAGATTTTGATAAACTCTACAGGATTGTGCAAGAAAGGAAGCAGATTCGAGTCTCGACGATAGCCCAGATATTTAATATAAAAGAGAGTTTAGCTATGGAGTGGGCAAAGATAATGGAGTCTTCTAATCTCGTTGATATAACCTATAAGTTCAGAGAGGCAATAGTAAAGCTAAAAGGTTTTGAGGAAGAAATTAAAGAGAAAAAAGAAAAAGAGAGAAGAATTAGGGTAATAAAGCAAAAGGTAAAAGCACTTGTACTCAAAGATAAAAGTCTAAGAATATTCAAGAAGATAAGTTTATCATTTAAAAGACCTAGTGAATTATTCAGCCGTACAAAAGATGAAAAAATATGGTCTAGCTTTAAATATCTACTAACAATAATGCTTTTTCCATGCATAACAATACTAATATTACTGGCTCTCGGCTCTTTTATATTTACAGAACAGACTATTTTTTACTCTGATTTATATACGAGTGCTTTATTTAATTCTCTTTCTATCTCTGATAATCCTGTGATAAATATACAAGATGCTTTAACTCTGAATCCTGGAACAATAATCTTGCTTATTCTTACTTGGCTGGTATTGAGCATAATTATCTATCTCTTTGCTATAATACTTTCTTTATTACTTTCTTTGATAGTTCATATATTTATAAAACTTTTTAGAGGAAAAGGAAAATACAGAGAAACTTACAAGGCAGCGATTTATAGTTCTTCTCCAATCTATATTTTATTTATACTCTCAATAATTCCTGGAATAAATTTAATTACATTTGTATGGAGTCTTGTGCTGTTTGTAAAAAGTCTGGCTTTTTATCATAGCATAAAGAAAAATCGTGCATTTCTAGCAATAATACTTTCATGCATAATTATAGGATTAATTTTAACAGCCATTTTATATAGTTCTTATGGCAATATTTATCAAAATATAAACCTCAACTCATTTGAGGATATATTAAATTTAATAGAAATATAAAATGAAAAAAAGAGGAAGGGAAAAAGAGAGAAAATTGGAATTGAAAAACCAGAAAAAGTCTGCTGAAAAGATTTCTTCAGAAGAGAAAAAAGAAGAAATAATCAGTCAAGGAAAAGAGGCTGAAATAGGAAAAGTTCAAGGAAAAATAATAGATAGTTATGAGATAATCTCAGAACAGACAAAGGTCCTTGTAGATATAAAAAAGACAAATTCTGGTATAGTCTATGAGCTCCATGTTCCCGAGATAGGAATTGCAACTGCTGCTCTTCTTACTGAGATAAGAAATGAACTTCTTGCTGTAACAACCATAAGTATGAAGGAGATAACAGACCCTAAATCTTTTAATGATATTAAAAATAGATTTATGAAAGATGCTTCTACTCTATTGAATACAAAACTTCCTTCAATAGACTCTGACATGGAAAAATTTCTGATAGGAAAATTAATGCAAGATATGCTTGGACTTGGAGAAATAGAGTTCTTGGTTAATGATCCTGGAATAGAAGAAATTGTTGTTCCTTCTTCAAAAGAGCCAATAAGATTATATCATAAAAAATATGGCTGGCTTCCTACAAATTTAAGAATAGTAAGAGAAGAAGAAATTATAAATTATTCGAATATAATCGCAAGACGTGTTGGAAGACAGATAACTGTTCTTGCTCCTCTTCTTGATGCTCATCTGGTAACAGGAGACAGAGTAAACTCAATATTGTACCCCATATCTACAAAAGGAAATACTATAACAATAAGAAAATTTGCAAGAGATCCTTATACAATAATAGATTTTATAAAAAATAAAACCTGTAATATAGAAGTCTCTGCTTTACTATGGCTAGCAATAGAATATGAAATGAATGTTCTTATATCAGGAGGTACTGCTTCTGGAAAAACTTCTTTCCTTAATAGTCTTGTATCTTTTATGCCTCCAAATCACAGAATAATCAGTGTAGAAGATACAAGAGAGTTAATGTTGCCAGATTTTCTATACTGGACTCCTTTAGTTACAAGAACGCCTAATCCAGAAGGAAAAGGAGAAGTCTCTATGCTTGATTTGCTGATAAATAGCTTGAGAATGAGACCCGATAGAATAATACTTGGGGAAATGAGAAGACAGAAATAAGCAGAAGTTTTATTTGAGGCAATGCATACAGGTCATAGTGTTTATGCTACCTTGCATGCAGATTCTGCACATGAGACAATAGCAAGACTAATAAATCCTCCTCTAAATGTTCCTGCAAATTTACTTGGGGCAGTTAATTTAAATGTAGTAATGTTCAGAGACAGAAGAAAAGGAATAAGACGAGTATTGCAAATAGCTGAATTTGAGGCTTCTTCTGATTCTGTGACAGCCAATATTTTATACCGATGGATTCCTGAGAAAGATGAAATTGTAAAACATTCTGAGAACTCAAGACTTTATGAAAGTTTGAGCAGAAATACTGGAATGTCTGAGAAAGAAATAGAAGAAAATCTTAGTGAAAAAAGAAAAATTCTTGATCTTTTAATCAAAAATAATATCAGAGACCTGAATGATATTGGGAGAGTTGTCAAAACTTATTATGGTGATAAAGAAACTCTTTTAGAAGCAGTAAAAAAAGGGGATATTAGAAGGATAATAGAAAGATGATGGAGTTTCGCATTCCTTTTACATTTGCAAGTATAGAGCGATTAAAGAGAAGCCCTGGCTTGTTTAGATCAAGGATTAGATATAAGAAAAACTCGAGTCTTGGAGAAAATCTTAAGCTAGCGGGAGTTGATTTAACAAGAGAGCAATATCTTACAATAGTTAATAGAATGTCTCTAAATCTCTTCCTTCTTCTATTGATTATTTTTACAACTATCTGTTTTATTATTAGACTGGAGAATTATTATATTCTTGGGCCTGGCCTGGCTTTTATTTTTTCGGGATTTACTTATTTCAGCCAATTAGCCTATCCAAGAGTCTATGTATCAAAAAGACAGAGAGATATAGACAAGAATATTATACCTGCTCTTGAAAGTATACTTATTCAGCTGAGTTCTGGCGTACCTTTATTCAGCATAATGGTTGGAATAGCCTATGAAGATTATGGTGAACTCAGTATAGAATTTAAGAAAGCTGTAAGAAGAATAAATTCAGGAGAAGCAGATGATGAAGTTTTAGAAGATATATCGTCTAAGACAAAATCTCCTTATTTCAAGAGAGCATTATGGCAGATGAGCAATGGACTTAAATCTGGAAGTGACCTCAGTATTGTAATAGGAGACATAATAAAGTCCCTAAATGAAGAACAAATGATACAAATACAGGATTATGGGAATAAATTAAACCCACTTATTGTTTTTTATATGCTTATCTCGGTAATCTTGCCTGCTCTGGCAATAACTTTTCTTACAGTAATCTCGTCTATGATTGGTTTGGATGAAAAGACTTCTTCTATGATGTTTATTGGCTTAGGTATTTTTGTGATATTTATACAGATAATGTTCTTGGGAATAATTAAATCAAAAAGGCCAAGCCTGCTATGAAGAGAAAAGAAACTTATAAAGAAGAGGAAAACAATAAAAAAATTGAGAAAAGAGTTGTAGACGAAGCAGAAAAAGAAAGAATTGAAAAACTTCTGAAAGATCCAAGACTGGCAAAGGCACAAAAAATAAGAAGAACGTTTTATATTACCATGTTTATTGCTTTATTTATAGGAACTTTAATATTCTTGACTAAAAGAAGTTTTTTATATAGTTTATTGACTTTTATAGGAGTTATAATCTTATCAGCCATATATTCTTATTTTTCAAATTCTTTAAAAGAAAGCGATAAGATAAAAAAAATGGAGGCTATCTTTCCTGACTTCTTACAATTAATGGGCAGTAATCTAAGAGCAGGTATAACTATAGATAGAGCTATGCTGATAAGCACAAGAAAAGAATTTGCACCACTAGATGAAGAGATAACAAGAACAGGAAAAGATATAGCAACCGGAAAAGATATAGAAACTGCTTTGATGGATATGTCTAAGAGAATAAATTCTAAAAAAATATCAAGAATAATACTTCTGATAATAGCTGGAATAAAGTCTGGAGGAAATATCTCTGTTCTGCTTGAGAATACAGCAGTCAGCATGAGGGAAAAAGAATTTGTAGAGAAAAAAGCTTCTGGTAATGTTATGATGTATGTAATATTTATATTCATTGCAATAGCTGTTGGGGCTCCTGCGCTTTTTGCATTGTCAACTATACTAGTTCAGACTCTGTCACAGTTGCTGGCTCAAATGCCTGAGATAAGCACTGTGGGACAAGCTTCTCTTCCTTTTACTTTAACAAAGATAAGCGTATCTGTAAAATTTATAGAATATTTCTCTGTGATATTCATTATAGCAATTAATCTTCTTGGATGTTTTGTCCTTGGGCTAGTAAGCAAGGGGGAAGAGAAAGAGGGGCTTAAATTTTTTATACCTGTAATAACTTTAAGTTTATCTATATTTTTTGGGATAAAATATTTGTTATCAGGAGTTATGGCCGGATTATTCGGTTAGATTTAAATAGTAAAAAGATTTAGATTAAAAATGAAAAAAAGAGGGGAAAAGAAATTGGGTGAAGTAAAAGTCATTAAAAAAGAGATAGAAAGAGTTTCTACAGGAATTCTGGAGTTAGATAAGATTACAAAGGGCGGATTTATTGATGGCTCTACAAATCTTATTGTTGGAGGAACAGGTTCTGGAAAAAGTATATTGGCTCTGCAGTTTTTGATAGATGGTATGAAGAGGGGAGAAAATTGTCTTTATGTTGCTTTTGAGGAGAGAAAAGAAGATTTCTACAATAATGCTTTGAGTCTTGGATGGAATTTGTTTAACTGGGAGAAAAAAGGAAAGTTTCATTTTCTGCAATATACTCCTGAGAAAGTCAGAACAATGCTTGAGGAGGGTGGAGGAATAGTTGAGACAATAGTATTAACTAAGAATATAAAGAGAATAGTTATAGATAGTGTTACTTCTTTTGAACTGCTGTTTGAAGAAGATACTAAGAAAAGAGCAGCTGTTTTGATGCTTTTTAATATGCTGAGCAAGTGGAATCTTACTTCTCTTTTAACTTATGAAAGAGACCCTGTTATAGACAAGAAAATTACTTCAAGGGCACTGGAATTTGAATCAGATTCTATAATTTATCTTTATCTTTTGAGAATAAAAAACAGGAGAGAAAGATTTTTAGAAGTACTGAAGATGCGAGGGACAAATCATTCAAACAATGTTTATCCTCTGAGACTGAGCAAGGGCGGATTTAAGATTTCTTTAAAGCCTTTTTCGGGAAAGTTCTCTTATAGGCTACTGTAAAAAGAGATTTGATTAAGAGAATTAGAAATTAGAAAATCGATAATTTAATTCTGCTTTCACTGCTTAATTCGAGACTTGAGAAATCAAAAAACCTTTCGTTTACCACACCTTAAAAGGGGTGGTTTGTTTTGGGTTTTTGGATTCTCCGAAAGAAATACGCAGTAATACAACCGCAACATAAATGTTGCGGATTTCTTTCAGTGATTAATAAATATTTATTATACCTGGCTTTCATAACTCTAAAGTAGTTAGATAATAATATAAAGCTCTGTCAATTGATGTTTTCGCTGATAGGATACGGTTGTCCTGGAAAGGATGTGACCATTTAGCCTCTGTCAAGTGTTCAGCTATCAATGAGACGAACTGGCTATAACTCGTCTTATGAAATCTACACTTGTTAAGCTTCCAATGGCGCGAAAAAGATAACCTTTAAAGCGGGTTGATAGGTTAAGATTGAATCGCCTATTTGCTTAGGAACTTTTTCACCGGGCCAGCTATCAGCACCCAATCAAATAATAAAAAAAGAGGTTGAAATGAAAAAAAGTAAAAAGAAAAAAACAATAAAAGTAGCAAAGGTAGTTAAGAAGAAATCTTGCTGTGATAATTTATGCAGACAACCAAGCGATAAATCTAAGGATTCCAAGGTTGAGAAAATTAAAAAGCTCTCAAGAAAAGGAGTTTTTAAAGACAACAAACAAGAAAAAAAGGGATTTTTTGCTAAGCTGTTTGGAAAATAGTACTACTTCTTCTTAGATTTCTTTGAAGACTTAACAAGAGCATCTATTGCCTGCTTGTTTAAGAGCTCTTCAATTTTTGCTATTCTTCGTAGTGCAAAAGCTAATTCATTTTTTAAACCC
>CAYHEY010000001.1:0-15949 GCA_964355735.1 Candidatus Woesearchaeota archaeon | reverse complement strand
TATAAAAGCATTATTGAACTCTAATGATATTGTTTAAATAGTATAAATTCTCTCTTGGTGTTATGAGAGAATTTATATTGCTTGCTTTGAAAGCAAAAACAACACCCGAATTTGATATAGATAATCTCCCTAAAGAAGGAAGATTAGACTTAGTTTGTAGATGTATAGCTAACTCAATTTATGTTTCAAATCATGTTCGGGAAGATACAAATATACATGTTTGTTTAAATGGTGGTCCAAGTGAATTAAGTCCAAAGATAATAAGTTTCTATGGCTCAAGTCTCAGAGGTTTAGAGCCAGATGAGAGAAGTATTGCTCTGATTATAAAAAATGCATTAAAGCAGGGTGCTAGCTTAAAATTAGGGGAAGAACTAGAGGTTATTGGAGAAGTTAGAGGAATTAAAGTTTCAAAAAAAGCTTTTGAAACACTGATAAAAGAAAAATCTGAAGAAAATAGTAGGATATTTTATCTGGATGAAAAAGGAGAAGATATAAGAAAGATTAATTTTAAGCAAGTTAAAGAAAAAAACTCTGTTTTTATTCTAGGAGATTATATTGGTTTGCCGAGAAATACAGAGAAACTTCTGAAAAGGCTAGGGGCAGAAAAACTTAAGCTAGGACCTGTTATGCTTTTTGCTTCTCATTGCATAATTCTAGTACATAATGAGTTAGATAGACGAGAATTTTTATAGAATTGGAAACTCGGCTCGCTTCGCTCGCTAGAAATATATTGCACTTCGTTAAATCAGAAAATTTATTTAATACAAACCCTAGTCGGGCTGAGGATGGAAAAAGCTTTTTGCTTCTTTTTCTTTCATAAAACAATTTAATCCTTTAATTTAATAATTTCTATAGTCTTTCCACGCATATCCGGATAAAGATGAGGGTAATGTGCTATTCTTATTTTACTTACTTTAGCCCATTTTTTCACTTGTTGGAAACTTAATCTTCGGCTATCAAAAACATCTGCTGGGAAATAAGGGATTAAATCTAATTCAACAAATAGACTTGATAGTGGATTCCAAATCCAGTTTTCTTCTTGCCACTCTAATTTATTTAAATCACTTAAAACAAACATTAAAAGACAAAGGGCAGTACATACTACAGAAATGATTATAATGGAAACAGCATCATTGGTATTAAAATAAAATATTAAAACGAAAAAAATAATAAATGCTAATGCTTCGAGGCTTAACCATTCATAAAATGCCATTTTGTTTTCTATTTGATAAGCTACCTCGCTATTTATCTCTATAATCTCTTTAATAATGCCCAAAATATCCTGCCTTATCTTGTCTTCTTTGCCTTTGAGTTTTAATTTCTCAAGGAACATAAAGAATTGTCTTGTTTTCTCAGGAACTTTTAGATTATAATCTTCTAACTTATAATCCAATTGGATAATTAAGAATTCGTCAATCCTTTTCTTAATATCCTCTGCTAATTCCTTATTAAAACCCTTGGAGAGATAGTAAATCTCCAATAGTTTGGCGTCTTGCTCTCTTAATTTTTCTTTAATGCTACTTAATCTAGAGTTTCTGTTAGATATAGCGAATGCAAGAATAACACCAAAGACAAAAGATGTAACTGTTAGTATTTTATCTGCTAAATCTGTTTTTCCTTCCCCATGAACAAACATTGTAAGTCCTAAAAAAAATAAAAATGTTACAAATAATTTTAAATAAATTGACACCTTTTTCATGGGAATAGTTTGCATTTCAAGTTTTTAAATTATTCGTTTTCTCGTCCGTCTGCCCCTTCAAATATAGTAATCTCAAAATCATTTATTTGCTATCTTTCGTGCTTTTTCCTTCGGACGGCGGTAGCATAAGATTAAATTAATTTTCCGAATAATTTTTTCAAGTAAAATTAGTAGTTTATGTATTTTCTATAATCTCGCCGACCATATTATGCACGCCTATTTGAGTTATCTTTACATTAACTTCTTTTCCTAGATTTTCTTTTGAGCATTTTAGAAAAATGATATTATAATTTTCATCTCTCGCCTGATGCAAATTTTCTCCGACTTTCTTGTCTATAAAAACCGAGATTATCTTACCAAGGTATTGCAATTTATTAGATTTTGCTGTTTCTCTATGAACTTCCATTAGTTCAGAAGTTCTTTTTTTGATTATTCCTGAGGAAAGTGGCTTGAGTTTTCCTGCAGGTGTTTGTTTATGAGAAGAGAACTTGCTTATATTAAGAACATCTGGCCTATATTTTTTAATAAACTTGAGATTTAATTCATGATCTTCTTGAGTTTCTGTGGGATAGCCAACAATTATATCTGTGGCTATTACTCCTTGAGGAAATCTTTCTTTAAATTTGTTTATTATTTCTTCTGCTTGTTTTATTGTGTAAAAGCGGTTCATATCTTTAAGAACTTTGTTGCTTGCAGATTGAATAGGAATATGAAGGAATTTGAAGATTTTTTTATCTTTATAGACTTCTAAAAGCTCATTAATTATTGGAAGAACATTATTTGGATTAGACATACCTAAACGAAGTTTGAACTTATGCTTTAATTCTAAAATTTTTTTAAGCAAATCTGCTAATTCTAACTTTCCTCTGTCAAAACCATAACTAGCATTATCCTGAGAAGTAAGCCAGAGCTCTTTTGCGCCATTAACTAGGTCTGACTCAATTGACTCTAAAATTCTCCCTTCTGGATAAGAATATAGCTTGCCTTTTGCTAACCGCGCTCTGCAAAAAGAACAATCTCCAAGACAGCCTTCTGATATCTGATGTATGCTTATGAGGCTGTTTTGAGGAAGTTTTGGAACAAGAAGTTTTGTCTCTCGGTCTTCACTTATGTAACTTATTTGTCTTTTTTCATCTAATCTTTTTTCTTGAAAGTCTTTTATTAAATTAACTATATCTTTTGTGTGATTTGTTCCTAAAAAAATAGAGTTATTGCTAAGTTTTTTTAATTTTTTAAAGTCTGTTTGAGGCATGCAACCTGCAATTATCATTAGTTTGTTTTTTGTTTCTTTTTTTAAGTCTTGAATACGCCTTTTTATCTTGCTTTCTGTCTTGCTTTTAACTATACAGGTATTAATTATTATTATATCTGCTAATTCTGGGTTTTTAGTTAGAATAAAACCTGCTCCTGCAAGTATTCCTGCCATTATTTCTGAGTTATTTTGATTTGCAGTACAACCAAAAGTTTCTAAGTAAGCGGTTTTTAGTTCATTCATGCTTATTTTTATTGTTCTTTGTTTATAAAGTTATCAAAAATTAGATTTTTGAGCTAAAATCAGGAAAAATTGAGCCAGAAATCCCTAAGTAGTGCCTAAATAATCTGCTAAAGATTTAGGCACTACTTGTTAGAAATTTGAAAGTTTGAGAGGTTTTGGAAAGAAGAGTCACCCAAAACCTATTTAAAACCTCTTTAATTGTTAAATCTATGGAACGAGTAATAGAGCTTAACAATAAGATTCTCAAGCAAATTAAGAAAGCGAGACATGAGATAAAATATAATAGAGCAGAATTCTGGAGCAAAAATAGAGTAAACTTTAGAAATAATATAAAAACTATCGCATCTTTTTTCAAATTTCCAGAAAATTGGAATGTTAGTATTATAGCCTCGAGATTCTTGCTTGATAGACATACGATGCCTTATGACCGAGATGTTTGGAGTTTTTCAGATGTAGTAGGTGCAACAAAAAATCAGGGCTTTGAGATAGTTATCTTCTTTAATAAAACAGACTTAGAGTTTTTAAGTGCGCCTGCTCTTCTGCCAATAGTTGTACATGAGATAAGGCATGTTTATCAGGTTCCTAAAGACCCAAAAAGATACATTCTTCAAACTGTTGATGATGAACTTTCAAAAGAATATGAAAAAGATGCAGATGCAGAGACAAGAAAATATTCTGAAGAGTTTAGAAGAGAAAATGTACTTGAAAAGATAATGTACTGCTTTGATGAAGAGGGATGGAAAGGAGCAAGACAAATGGCAGATTATTTGTTTAAAGAAGCAAAAGAAGCTTTTGGAGGCGGATATGATCAGGATATGCTTGAAGCAGAGTATAAGATTTTCGAAAAAGCAGAAGAAGAAAAGGATATTGATTTATTTGTAGATTATTTTATTGATTCTTTAAAAGAAGAGATAATAGAGATAAAAAGTCTTAAGTAAATCTTAATTCCTAATATAACGCCCTACTCGAACTTACATTTCAATCTTATCTTTAATTTACTTAAATGCAAATTCTCTGCTCAATCAACTCGCTTACTCGTTGATTTCGCTAAGTCATATTAATAATAGGTTATATAACACGAAGTGCAAATTAAAGATGTTAGATTAGATAGTCTACTTAATAGGATGCAAAAATTTATATAATTCAAATTCTTCTCTATATTAGTCTTGTATTTAAACATAAAAGGCTAAAAAGATGGTAAGCGAAAAAGATTATAAAATCTTAATTGTAGATGATCATATCCAGACAGCAGTATATCTCTCGAATATGCTGGAGTATGAAGGATTTAAGACTTTTCAAGCATATGACCGGGATGATGCTGTTAAATTAGTTCATGAACAAAAGCCAGACTTGATTCTTCTTGATCTTGCTCTACATAAAACAACAGGATTTGAAGTTGCAAAACAGCTTCCTCAGGAAAAAATAATGCTTATGACTGGTTATAATCTGGAGGCAGGAACAATATCTAAATTTAAGAATATTGTGGAAATAATGCCAAAGCCAATTGATATTTTGGTTTTGAAAGAAAAAATCCGGAATGTTCTTAGACTTCCTAAGAAAAAAGAAATATAAGTTACTTATATATTCTAGAAGAAGAATTTATTTAAAGTCTTATTTTCTTCTAAGTTGATGTTGGGATTAAAATTATTTAAAAGAAGAATTAATTTATCTGAAGCTCAAAGACAAAGATTAGATAAAGTCTTAGAAAGTTTATTGAGTGCTCCTGAAAGAGCATATGAACAAAGTGTGGCACCTGCTCTTGAAAATTATAGAAAAATACTTGATCATCTTGAGAGAAGGGGCTATGATGTCTCAGATTATAGGGAGAGATTAGTAAAGAAAAAATAGAAATAGAATAAGTCCTGAACTTAACACCCGAACTCTGGTCTCGATAACAAAACCCCTAAGAAATACCTTTATAAAGCCATTTTTGTTAGAATAATTAATAATGATGGAGAAAAGCCTCTTTTTCTTATATCAAAATAAATAGATGATTAGAAATTAATTAAAATGGAAAACTTAGATAAAATGGAAAGTTTTAGAAAACTTGGAATAGGAGAAGATATTCTTAAGTCTTTGAAAGAACAGAAATTTGAAAGTCCTACAGAGATACAGGAAAAAACAATTCCTCTAGTGCTCAGTGGAAAAGATGTTATAGCTGGAGCAGCAACAGGAAGTGGAAAGACACTTGTTTTTGGGGCAGCAATTATAGAAAACTGTCTTGAAAGAAATGGTATTCAATCTCTTGTTTTGGTTCCAACTAGAGAATTAGCTGAGCAGGTTGCAAGAAGCATTGATTTATTCTCAAGGCATAAAGCTCTTAGAATCGCTGCTGTTTATGGTGGGGTTTCTATTAATCCGCAGATATCTGAGTTAAGGCACGCAGATGTTGTTGTTGGAACACCAGGAAGAATACTTGATCATCTTGAAAGAAGAACTTTAGATCTAAGAAATGTGAAAATTTTGGTCTTAGATGAAGCAGATAGAATGTTGGATATGGGTTTTATAGATGATGTTAAAAGAATAATCTCACAATGTCCTAAGTACAGGCAGACAATGTTGTTTTCTGCAACAATCTCAAGAGATATTTCGCAGTTAGCAAGAGATTATATGTCTGATCCACAGGAAGTATTTGCAGAGACAAATGTTGATCCAACAAAATTGTCTCAGGGCTATTATGATGTTCAAGATAATGAAAAATTTTCTTTATTGGTTCATTTATTGAAAAATGATAAATCTGGTTTAGTAATGGTCTTCTGCAATACTCAGAGAAATACGGATTTTGTTGCGAAAAATTTAAAGCTTATTGGAATAAATGCTTTGGCTATACATGGAGGACACTCGCAAGATAAGAGAAATAAAACAATGCAGAAATTCCATGAAAAAGATGTTGATGTTCTTGAGTGCACAGATGTTGCTGCCAGAGGACTGGATATTAAAGATGTTTCACATGTTTATAATTATGATTCTCCTAATGAAGTTTCTCAGTATACTCATAGAATAGGAAGAACAGCAAGAGCGGGAGAAGAAGGAAAAGCAATAAGCATTATTGGAAGTAGAGATTATGAAAATTTTGGAAGAATAAAAAAACATTTTCATCAAATAGAGAGACAAGATGTTCCTGAATTTTCTATGACAAAAATAGGATTCAAGCACGAGCCGAGATTTGGTGGGAGAAATGATAGGTTTGGGGGAGAATCTAGAGGAAGGTTTAGCAGAGGAAGTGGGGGATTTAGAAGCAATAGAGGAAATTTCAGAGGAAGAAACTCAGATAATAATTCTGGAAGATCTGGTGGCTCTAGATTTAGCAGAAGAGAATCTCGTTCTAGAAATTTTGGAAGAAGATTTTAAGCAAGTCGAAAGTTTTTTAAGATAAATTTCTAAAGTATAACTAAAACTTAATTTTACGCTTCGCATTATGCTATAAAATAATTAATAAAAAATCAAGATCTCTAAAAAACATACTTATCTGTAATTATCAGATTAAATCGTGAACATTAATTAATGAGGATAAGCAAGCAGTTTATAGAATCTAAGAGAAATATTATTTTTTCATAAAATCAAATAAATTCTTTTTTTCGAGTTGAGAAGTTTTCCTGATTCTGCATCAATGTGAATAGTTATTATTGCAAAACCCTCGCACATTACAGTTAAATTCCAGATTTGTCTTCCATTTATTACCTGAAGAACAGAGATTATCTCTTCTATCTTGTTTTTTATCCCACTCAAACGAAGTTCTTTTTCTACTAAGTCTCGAAGATCATTTATATCTATTTGAACATCTAAATTTATTTTTTCAAGAGGTTTTTGTTGATCTAAAATAGGCTCTTGAAGCATTATTATCTCGCCCGCGACAGGAACTTTGAAAGTAAATATTTCCTGCTCTGTTCTGTAATCAAAAGAATAATCATATATATTATTCTTGAAATTTAGTATGAAAAAGCCGGCGCAAAGAAAAGCTTCTGGATTTTTGTTCTTGAATTCTTTGAAAACTTGGGATTTTTCAAGTTGAGTATGAAGTTGATGAAGTAGCATTAAAAGACAGATATAGAAGAGTTTTTATATATTTGTATATTAAGTTAATAGGGTTTAAATGATGAAAGAAAATTTAGAGAGAAAAGAGGCTATAACAAAAAATTTCTCTCAGATAAGTGGATTTAGTTTTGATTACTCTGTATTCAAAAATTGGGAAGTTAAAACAATAGAAAAAAAGAGTTCTAGTGAATGTATTATCTGGCTTAACTGGCCAAAGACAATACTATTTGAGGTGGCTCCAAGAATAAGAATAATAAAAAGTAACAAAACTGAAAAGCTGGATAGAACAGCATTTATTTTTGGTAAAAATAAGAATAATGCGAAATATTATAAAGATAAATTAAACAGAGTTATTACATTTTATTCTGAAGATTTTCTTGTTGAGATAGTGCTATTTGTGCAAGAAGGAGAGGGTTATTCTAACCAGCTTTTTCTTGATAAAGTAATTAAGACGTTTCAGTTTTCTTAGTCTTTGCTCTAATTATGGACACTTTGTTATACTGAATAATATAAATGCTTAAAAAGGTTATTTATCTTTTGTTTAAAAATGGAAAGAATAAATCCAGCAGGTTGCAGTTTAGGAAGATTAGTTCGCGAAGTTGTTAGACTTGAAACTAAAGCTAATTCTCTGCGACAGACTGCAGCTAGACCTGATGCAGATTTAAAAACTTTGGCTTCAAGTTTTCAATACACTGATGGTTTTAGAAATGAAGCTCAAGCAGTTTGTGAAGATTTAGATAAGGTATATGCTGAATTGGATAAAAGAGAAAAGCAATATAAAAAAGCATAAGATTCTTATCAGAGATAATTCTCAAGAAAAAAATTCTTTCAGAAAGTTTTAAAAAGCAGTCTTGATTAGGTTTATTGAGGTGTTGGTAAAGAATCGCCTTAGAATTCTGAGAAAATAAAAATGGCAGAAAATCAAGTTTATGTTTTAAGAGAAGGACATATAGAAGAAGATGCAAAGCAAATGCAAGAAGGGGATAGATTTGTAATTTCATATAAAAAAGGCGGTGAAGGAAAAAAACCTATGTGGCTATATGAAAAAGGAAGAGGTTCAACTATTTGGGGCGAGGGGTTTAGAGTTGTTGGAGTAGATAGATTTACAGATGTTTTTGGAGTGAGAAAAATAGGAATATCTACATATGGAGATAAAAGAAAAAGGTTACGTGTTGATGCAAGAGCAGAAGTAGCAGTTCCAACTTCTAAAACAGATCTGGGAGCATTATTAGAGGTTGAAAGAATATTACCTTATCATGCTTTTTTATTAGAACATGGATGTCCTATGGAAACAGGAGCAACAAAAAAGCAAGTTGCAGGAGCAACAGGATAAAATGGAAAAAAGAATACTTATTGGACTTCATTATAAAGATATGGCTGAGTCAAAAGCCACTATGGCTCGTCATTTAGGTTACGAACCTGTAATTGCTGAAGATCTAGATGAACTCATGGCCGAAGCAAGAACTCAAAGATATGAAAGAGTTCATATGGATCTAAATTTTGGATTTCCTAATTCTACAAATATTCTGCCTGCCGTTCAAGTATATGAAATATTTAAGTCGAGAATAGATCAAGGCTTAACTAAATTCTTAGCAACTTCAGGTAATGATGAGACAGTTAGATTAGCTAAAGAAAAAGGCATACCTGTTGTGTTAAAAGGAAACATTGATTTTGAAGGTTTCTTAAATTAGTTCTCATTAAATCTTTCAATTAATTCTCCATCACAATAAAGCTTAAGAAATCAAAGAGATTTATTTAAGAAGGAGTTAAAATGAATCATTCACAAGGGTCTTGGTTTAAAAGATATTTTTCAATATTGTCTCTAGGTCTTGGAATATTGGGTTCTGCAAATGCAGAGAATTATAAAACTTTTTTTAGAGTTTTATCTTCGCCTTCAAGTCATGTTACTAATCTGGGGCTTGAAGGAACACTAACTTGGAATTGTCCTTCAAATACAGAATGCAGAATTCAGAGAGCGAGAAGTCTTGAGAGGGGAAATTGGGCAGATTATAAAATTGTTAATTCTAGTAATCAAGTAAATTCTACTCAACTTAGAATACCTATTCCTGAAAGTATGGTTTATATTCCTGGAGGAACTTTTCTTATGGGAGATTTGCATGAAGATGATCTTACTGCAACTAATAGGGTAGTTTATGAAACTCCTATTCATAGTGTAACTTTAAGCCCATTTTATATAGATAAGTATGAAGTCTCGAATGAAAAGATGAGTGCTGTCTTGGCTTGGGCTTTCAAAAATGGGAAAGTAGGAATAATGAGAGACACAAGTTATGGTGGTACAGGGAGTATGGGCGTTTATTCTATGGAAAATTGGGGGCCAGAAGCACCTATTAAATTATTAGAAATAGAAGATAGTGGGGAGCCAGAAGATACTAGAGTATGTCGAAGTGATTTAAGTTTTACTGGTGGGGAAAATCCTTTTCCTATAAGAGCAGGTAAAGAAAAAAAGGCTTGTGTTTCAATAACTTATCGCGGGGCTATGTTTTATTGTAACTTCCTTACAGATATAGAAGGATTAAGAACACGAGTTTATAACCCACTAACTTTTGAGGCATCTACATCTGCGAGCGGTTATAGATTACCAACAGAAGCAGAGTGGGAATTTGCAGCAAGAGCAGGAACAACAAACAGATATGCTTGTGGACAAACAATAGATTATAGCAAGGCAAATTATTATGGTAATCCTCTGACACAAATGGAAAGAGTTAAAACTACTCCTGTTGGTTCTTTTCCTCCTAATGAATTTGGATTATTTGATATGACTGGAAATGTTGCAGAATGGGTTCAGGATAATAGGGTTGTTTATGGAAAAGAAGAATTAGTTGACCCTGAAATAATTTCTTCAAATAAAATGGGTGTTGCAAGAGGAGGATCTTGCAAGAGTGTTCCTTATTATTGCAGAACTTCTTATAGGCAAGGCGTTTCTCAATATGAGACAAGAATAGATATTGGAATTAGAGTCGCTTGTTCGAAAGATTTTTAGATTGGAAAGTTTCCGAAAAAATAAAAAAGGTTTAAAAAAAATAAAAGCAAAAATGGATAAAAATTTATGAATTGGGCGAAAAAGTTTCTAAACAAATAACATAGAATCTGAAAAAAGAAAAACAAATTTTTTAAAACCAAAGGTTTTTTAAAGGAGTAGATTGTTATAATATTAATATGTTCCCCGGTATGGTCTTCGGGCAATGCCAGGCTCTTATTTTTATTTTAGTTCTATAGATTTAGCAATTTTCTTATCTATGCAAAAAGAAGAATTACAAGTTTTTTTTAGATAACTAGAAGATGTTGTGCAGAAATAAATATTTTCAACTTTCTTTCCCAGCTTTTGGACTTTCCTTATTGCTGGGACAAAATCTTCATCGCCCGAAACAATTAAATATGTTTTCTTACCGCATCAACCATACAACCAGTTACAGATTCTGAATGTACCAAGTCAATGAGTTCAACAGAATTATCTAATTGCAATCTTTTGGCATCTTCATTATCTAAAAAATGAGGGATCACAATAGGAGTTAGTCTGTAATTTGACAATGATCTCACTTTTTTTAAAAATGCATAAGTTAATCTTGTTGGGTCTGCACTAGGACTATTCCAGTAGGCAATTCCAGCAGACAATTCTAGTTCGCCTGTTGGAGACCAATCTTGTACTATTACAACCGGATAAGTCTGTCTTTGAATCAAAGTCAATCCAAATTCCATATTAATAGTTGATTCTATATTAAATCCTGCTTCTTGAAGTGCTAAACGCTTATATTTCATCTCATCTCGGTATCCTATCCACGGAAGTTGTATGGCCATAAATTATAAGAATTAATCATCATTTTTAAACTTTTCTCGTTCGTGAAATTCTGCCACTATAACAAGTAAGAACTGAAATTTTCAGAGTGAGAAAGTTAAGGCAGGAGGAGAAAAAGATTCTATATAGTTAAGAAGAGAAATGTTTAAATAAGTATTAACATTATTCCAAATTATGGGAGAAACTACTCAAACACAAAATCCTTTAGAACTAGTTGGGGGATTTGATTCTTATCAAAATAGAGTTTATCAAGAAATTTTAAAACGAGTTAGTAGCTGGACAGTTAAAGAAGTTAGAGAGTATGATGACTATCTTACCAAAAATTTTTTGGATTCTAAAGTAGAGGGGTTAGCAGAAGGGTTATTAGGATTAGTTGTTAGACAAAGACCATTAACCTATTCTAATTTAGGTTATCTCCAAGAGGCATTAAATTTTACAATAAGCGGACTTTTTAGAGAGCAACTTGAACCTCACTTAAAAAGTCCAAATCCGAGTGGGATTCCTGTTCCTTCTCTAGTTGAAGAGAATGGTAGATTGCATAGAAGAACAGGAGAGTATCTTGAGTTAATTTTATCTATAGTAAGAGAATCTGATAAAATCATTTCTGAAAGAAAAGTTGCCTGAACTTTTTCATTCAATAAGTCAGATTTCTTAGAATTAGTTAGCAGGGGTAAAATTTCTATAGTGTTTTAAATTAAGTGCACTAAACCATAATACTTTCCTCCTAGTTAAAATTATATACTTTTAACTTATTTTAAAATAATTATTACTAATTTTATCTTCGACAAAATTATATTTTGATATACCCCTTATTAATATTATCTGCAAAATGATCTTAGTTTGTAAGTTTTGAGAAGCAAAGTATAAATTTTAAAAGCTTGAGGAGACTATTGTATCAATTAAAAGAAAACCAATTTTGTTTTTAAACAGATAATTTTTCTATAGAAAAATCATTCACTTTAGGTTTTCTAGCTGAACTCATAGGATGCTCATCGGCTCTAGTTCTTTCTATAGAGGGATAATCTGCAACTGCTCGACTTGTATGTCCTGCATTGATATCAATAAGACCCAATCTGTCTAATTCATATAATTCTTCTTGAATAGTTCTTGTCATATTAAACTTTATTGATATGACTATATAAACTTTTGTAAATATGCTGAAAAAATCAAATTTTTGTAAATAAATCCTGAATAAGATTGATCTTATAAAATAGCACTATAAACGAAAGATATATAAATGCATAACTTTTGTTAATAATATGAAAGTACCCCTACAAGCCCGATTGAAGAAAGAAAGCCATAGAAGAATAGCTTATGCTCAAGACATCATTGTAAAAAAGGTATATGAAACATTTGAAAAGCCCGTTCTTCATGGTGGAACTGGTATATGGAGATGTTATTCGGGGAAACGATTTTCAGAAGACCTAGACTTCTATTTACCCAAAGATAAAGATAAAATAAAATCCTTATTTGAAAATTTTGAAAGACAGGGATTTAAAATCTTAAAGAAAAAAATATCAGATAATGGAATTTATTCTGAATTAGAGTTTGAAAACATTAAAGTCAGATTTGAAGCTATCTTTAAAAAAATCAACGGCAGTTTGTGCGATTATGAATCTTCTGATGCAAATATAATATCTGTATATAGCCTAACAAAGGAAGAGTTTATAATTGAAAAAGCAAATACCTACCTTAAAAGAAGAAAAATAAGAGATTTGTGGGATGTTTTCTTCTTATTAAAGGAGATGGATAGTCCTCAAAAGATAAAAGAACTTGCAAATTTAATAAAAAATTATAAAGAGCCAATTGATGAAGATAATCTAAAAGTAATCATTCTAGAGGGCCTTATTCCTTCTTCAAAAGAGATGATAGCATATATTAAAAGAAAATGGGAAAACAAGTATATCTAAGAAAAATAAGAGCTTTATTTGAAAAAAGCCCTGTTGTTGACTTTAAGTCTATCAGAAGAATAGTAGGGACAGATTATGCTAAGTTATTGGTATTAAATCTGTTTAAAAAAGGAGAAATAAAAAAGTTGGGAAAGGGTTTCTATACCAAACATAATGAAAATTCGCTAGCTGTATTTTATTACGCTCCTGCTTATATTGGACTGCAATCTGCCATAACTTTTTACAAATTATGGGATCAAGCAACTCTCCCAGTAATAATTACAACAAAGAAAACTCGAAGAGGGGTAAGGAAAATATTAGATTCTAATATCTTAGTAAGAAATATATCTAAAAGATACTTTTTTGGATTCAAATATCTTCAGGATCATAATTTTTTTCTGCCATATTCAGACATTGAAAAAACGCTTATAGATATGGTTGTCTTTAATCAAAAGATCGAAAAAGATGTTCTAAAAAACATAAAGAAGAAAATTAATCTTAAACTACTGAATAATTACTTGAAGAAATATCCGGATAATATTGTTAAAAGAGTGACTAATCTTCTTGCATAGTTTTTGTTTAGGGGGATTCTTTTCTAAATTGAGTATAACGATGTTGTGCGACCGAGCCGAGTGAAGAAACAAAGGGTTTTTGAAGAGTTGATTTTTGGTTTAGGAAAGCCCCATACTATCTGGATGTCAAGGAGAGTGGGAATTATGGAGAAGTTCTCTTTAAATATTCTTGAACTTGTTGGTAAAAGAGTTTGTCTTGTTTTGCGTTCTCTCTAGCTTGTTGTTTTTTGAAATGTTTTTCAAAAGGGACTATACAAAAATGAGCAATTGTACCCGAAACAAATGCCCCCATCACAGAACCCATCGCAGAACACCCATAAGCTACATAAGGATTATCTGTAACTCTGTTGGTTATGTATCCTCCTAAGAAAGCACCACCGAAAAATCCAGGAACAGCCAAAACAATAGGCAATTTAGAATCTAAATCTGAAACGCTTTGAATTCTTTTGTCTAATCGCTGTTCCTCAGGACTAGATTCTCTTCTAGGAAAATTAGGTAAAACATCTTGCAGACATACGCCTCTGAAAGATTTAAAATGTTCAATTTCGCAGTAAGCAGAATTACAAAAGTCTTTATAAGCATTTACTAATGGTTCTCTATTATAAAAAGGGACGAAAGTTTGCAAGGATCTTAATTTATCAGTCACTCGACTTCTAAACTGCAATCTCTGTTCCTCGCTACCTAAATCTTGAGATTTGTAGTCTAATTCTTCCCAAGCATTTTCTCCCATTGTTAATTCAAATATCATTTTTCTTTCTCCAATATCATCACAGAACTCTTCTTCCCAATTAGGCTAAGTAAATAAGCGAAAGATTGTTTTTAAGTCTTTCGTTTTCTCGCGTCATCAGACGCGAGGTTGGGGTTCCTGAGTATTATTTCGTGTAAAAATAAAATTTTGCTAAGGATATTGTGTGCTAGCTTCTTTCTTTAATCTCTTCAAGAATGCTTTTTATAAAATCGTCTTTCTTGACACCAAACTTAACTTTGCCATCTTTTCTTACTGCAAGAGTTTTTGCTTGTTCTTCTTTATCGCCTAACATCACGATATAATTTATTTTCTGCATCTCAGCATCTCTAACTTTACCTTGTACAGGAGCAGAATTTATATCAATTTCACATCTAATTCCATTTGTTTTTAATTCTTCATAGAGTTTTTCTACTGCTTTAATATTTTTATCAGTAAAACTCAGAATTTTAACTTGAACAGGAGAAAGCCATGTTGGAAGTCTTCCATTTAGATGCTCCAGTAAAATGCCCATAAATCTTTCTATGCTTCCATAAATTACACGATGGAGCATTATGGGTCTTTTTTTAGAATCATCTTTATCGGTATATTCTAATTCGAATCTTTCTGGCATTTGGAAATCTAATTGAATAGTTGAGCATTGCCATGTTCTTCCTAATGAATCTTTAACATGAAAATCTATTTTAGGTCCATAAAAAACACCATCTCCAGGATTAAGTTTGTATTTCATTTTTCTCTTTTTAAGAACATTTTCTAGAGTAGACTCGGCTAAATCCCAGGTTTTTTCATCGCCCATTCTTTTTTCAGGTCTTGTTGATAGTTCAACGTGATCAAATTCCACATTAAATTTCTTATAAAAAATATCAATAAGTTTGATAATGTTTGCTATTTCGGTTTCTAATTGTTCTTCTGTGCAAAATATGTGCGCATCGTCTTGAGTAAATTTGATAACTCTAAACAAACCTGCTAGCACTCCTGAAAGTTCTTGTCTATGAACTATTCCGAGCTCGCCCACTCTTAGTGGTAAATCTTTGTAACTCTTGGGCTTATTTTTGTATATCATCATTCCACCAGGGCAATTCATAGGTTTTACTGCAAATTGTCTATCCTCATATTTTGTTAAGAAGATATTTTCTTTATATTTCTCCCAATGGCCTGAAATCTGCCATAATTTTTGGTCAAGTATTTGGGGCGTAGAAATTTCTTGATAACCTGCTTTTTTGTGTTCTTCTCTCCAATAATTAACAAGTTCATTGTAAATTATTAGGCCATTATTATGATAAAACACCATACCCGGAGCAACTTCAGAAAAAGAAAATAAATCCATTTGCTGTCCGAGAATTCTATGGTCATTATCTTTTAGTTTTTCTCTATTAAGTTTGCTTTTAGAAATTTGTTCAAGAAGTTTTTTAGGGTCATAGTCTAAAGAACCAAGGTTCTTTGAGAATTCAATCTCCTTTTTAGATTCAACACCTATTGTCCTGGACAATTCTGCAAGGGGATGGCCTTTGCACTTTAATTCAAATTCTTTGTAAAAACCAAAGGGTGCTCTGAATACTTCAAGTTTTTTCTTTTTTAATTCTTTTTCTGCTTCAATCATTAAAGATTTTGCAAAATCTGGGCTTGATAGTGAGGAAGAGAGATGAGCATAGGGGTATAGAACAATTTTCTTTGCTTTTGTTTTATCAAATAAATCTAAA